>NZ_JANCLM010000005.1:0-160226 GCF_024259445.1 Pseudomonas sp. DVZ6 | reverse complement strand
CCTTACCCACGAAAGAGCCGGATCAGACGATGAAGATTAATCCGGAATACGCAGCACCTGCCCCGGATAGATCTTGTCCGGATGCTTGAGCATCGGCTTGTTCGCCTCGAAGATCTTGTTGTACTTGTTGGCGTCGCCATACTCGGCCTTGGCGATGGCACTCAGCGTATCGCCCTTCTTGACCGTAACGAACCGCGCCGCCTGGGCGATGGGCCCGGTGACAGTGATCTGGTCATCCACCGAAGCCACCCCCGCGATATTGCCGGCGGCCAGTATGATCTTCTCCTTCTCTTCCTGGCTGGCCACCTCGCCCTTGAGAATGACCTTGTCACCCTCTACAGTGGCCGAAATGTTCGGGTTACCCAGGCCAACGTCCTGGACGTGCTTCTTCAACTGTTCCTCGGCATTGGCATTGCCCGGCGTCAGCAGGTCGATCAACTTCTCGCCGGCTTCCTTCACGAAACTGAACAGGCTCATGTGGCGCTCCTTTGATGGTGAATCCATGGAAGCAGGAGTCTAGGCCAGGATCCCTCATCCCGCCCCACTGCGACCAATCGACGCGCTCTATCACGGCATAGACGCTAGCGATTAGACGCCACCGGCACAGGGGCCTAGGCTTGTGGGGTCAAACTGCCAGCCGGTATTCGCCCCGATGAACAGCAAGCCACCGGTCTGCGCGGCGTCCACGTCTTTTGCGCTGCCCGCCGCCAGTAACACCTACGACTACGTCCAGCTCACCGACACAGCTCGCGAAAGCACGCCGTTGGCCGAGGAAGTGGCCCTGGCCATCGTCTACAACGGCCTGAACCAGGCGGTGATGCTGGTCAGCCCGACCGACCTGGAAGACTTCGCCGTCGGTTTCAGCGTGGGCAGTGGCATCGTCGCCGGTACCGAAGAAATCTACGACGTGAAGCTCTCCGGCAGCGGCTCGGCGCTGTATGCCGACCTGGAGATCTCCAGCCGCGCCTTCTGGAACCTGAAGAACCAGCGCCGTCAGCTGGCCGGCACCAGCGGCTGCGGCCTGTGCGGCGTCGAGGCCCTGGAGCAGGCATTGCCCGAGCTGGACGTGCTGCCTGGCGCGCCGCTGCCGCCCGCGCACTGGCTGAAGGACCTGCGCCAGCGCATCGACGCCTTCCAGCCCCTCGGCCAGCACTGCGGCGCGGTGCACGCGGCGCTGTTCATGGACCGCGACGGCCAGTTGCTGCTGGGCCGCGAAGACATCGGCCGGCACAACGCCCTGGACAAGCTGATCGGCGCCCTGCTGCGCCAGCGCATCGATACCGCGGGCGGCCTGGCCATCGTCACCAGCCGCTGCAGCCTGGAGCTGATCCAGAAAGTCCTGCGCGCCGGTATCCAGACCCTGGTCAGCCTCTCCGCACCTACGGGCCTGGCCCTGCAATGGGCGCGCAAGCACAACCTCAACCTTATCCATCTGCCCAAACACAGCGCACCGCGGGTGTTCAGCCCAGCGGCGGAGTAGCAACAGCCGTGACCTCCTACGAAAAACTGCCAGACAACGCCCCCGCCTCCACCCCTCGCTACAAGCCCTACCCCGGACCCGCCGGCGGCTGGGGCGCGCTGCGCAGCGTGGCCAAGGCCTGGGTGGGCAGCGACAACGCCCTGAAGAACATTCGCGCCCTGCTCAAGACCAACCAGAACGGTGGCTTCGACTGCCCCGGCTGCGCCTGGGGCGACTCGCCCGAAAGCGGCATGGTCAAGTTCTGCGAGAACGGCGCCAAGGCGGTCAACTGGGAGGCCACCAAGCGTCGCGTCGATGCGGCGTTCTTCGCCCGTTACAGCGTCAGCGCGCTGCTCGAGCAAAGCGACTACTGGCTCGAATACCAGGGCCGCCTGACCGAGCCGATGGTCTACGACCCAGTCACCGACCGTTACCGGCCGATCGACTGGGACGCGGCCTTCGCCCTGATCGCCCGTCACCTGAACAACCTGTCCAGCCCTGATCAGGCCGAGTTCTACACCTCCGGCCGGGCCAGCAACGAGGCGGCGTACCTGTACCAGCTGTTCGTGCGCGCCTACGGCACCAACAACTTCCCCGACTGCTCGAACATGTGCCACGAGGCCAGTGGCGTGGCGCTGGGTCAAAGCGTCGGCGTGGGCAAGGGCACGGTCACCTACGACGATTTCGAGCACGCCGACACGATCTTCGTCCTGGGTCAGAACCCCGGCACCAACCACCCGCGCATGCTCGACCCGCTGCGTGACGCGGTGAAGCGCGGTGCCCAGGTGGTCTGCGTCAACCCGCTCAAGGAGCGTGGCCTGGAGCGCTTCCAGCATCCGCAGAACCCGCTGGAAATGCTGACCAACACTGACCGCCCGACCAACACGGCGTTCTTCCGACCGGCCCTGGGCGGCGACATGGCGCTGCTGCGCGGCATGGCCAAGTTCCTGCTGCAGTGGGAGCGTGAAGCCCAGGCCAAGGGCGAGCCGGCGATCTTCGACCATGCCTTCATCGCCGAGCACGGCCATGGCGTGGACGAGTACCTGGCAGCGGTCGATGCCACCCCGTGGGAGCAGATCCAGGCGCAATCGGGCCTGACCCTGGCCGACATCGAACTGTCGGCGCGCATGTACTGCAAAGGCAAGCGGGTGATCATGTGCTGGGCCATGGGCATCACCCAGCACCGCCATTCGGTGCCGACCATCCAGGAAATCGTCAACCTGATGCTGCTGCGCGGCAACCTCGGCGTGCCGGGCGCCGGCCTGTGCCCGGTGCGCGGCCACAGCAACGTGCAGGGCGACCGCACCATGGGCATCAACGAACGCCCGCCAGTCTTCCTGCTCGACGCCCTCGAAAAGCGCTTCGGCTTCCCGGTGCCGCGCCACAACGGCCACAACACCGTCGAGGCGATCCACGCCATGCTCGACGGCCGGGCCAAGGTGTTCATCGGCCTGGGCGGCAACTTCGCCCAGGCCACGCCGGACACCGAGCGCACCGCGCAGGCGCTGCGCAACTGCGAGCTGACCGTGCACATCAGCACCAAGCTCAACCGCAGCCACCTGGTTCACGGTAAGCAAGCGCTGCTCCTGCCGTGCCTGGGCCGCACCGATATCGACCTGCAGGGCGAAGGCCCGCAGGCGGTGACGGTGGAGGACTCGTTCAGCATGGTCCATGCCTCCAACGGCCAGCTCAAGCCGCTGTCCCGGCAGATGCGCTCGGAGCCGGCCGTGGTCGCCGGCATCGCCGCCGCCACCTTGGGCAAGCAGCTGGTGGACTGGCACTGGCTGGTGGCCGACTACGCGCGCATCCGCGACCTGATCGCCGACACCATCCCCGGCTTTGCCGACTTCAATGAACGCCTGCGCCTGCCCGGCGGCTTCTACCTGGGCAACAGCGCCGGCAGCCGCCAGTGGAAGACCGCCAGCGGCCGCGCCAACTTCAAGGCCAACCTGCTGCCCGACAGCCTGCTCGACGAGCGCGTGCGCGCCAGCGGCCAGTTGCCGGACCTGATCATGCAGTCGATGCGTTCGCACGATCAGTACAACACCACCATCTATGGCATGGACGACCGCTACCGCGGCGTGCGCGGCCAGCGCGACGTGCTGTTCGTCAACGAAGCCGACATCGTCCGCCTGGGCTTCCAGCCAGGGCAGAAGGTCGACATCGTGTCGCTGTGGGGCGATGAGCATGTGCGCCGGGTGCATGGCTTCACCCTGCTGGCGTTCGACATTCCCGCCGGCCAGGCGGCGGCCTACTACCCGGAGGTGAACCCGCTGGTGCCGCTGGAAAGCATCGGCGACGGCAGCCATACGCCGACGTCGAAGTTCATCGCCATCAAGCTGGAGCGGGCGCGGGACGACGGGCGCATCATCTGAACCGTCCTGTAGGAGCGGCCTTGCCGAGGCGTCGGACCGGCCGGAAAGGGCCGCGCAGCGGCCCCGGCAATATCTGCTTGATGCACAAATCGTGGGGCTGCTTCGCACCCCTTTCGCGGTACAAGGCCGCTCCTACAGGGGCAAAGCGCTCCGCCCACAAAAAAGCCCTGTTCCGCAACGGTTCAGGGCTTCGTCATAAATAGCTCAGACAACCGAAAATCGAGAAAGTTTCATACATAATTCAATAACTTAGAGAATTGTGTACAACTCGTGCTACTCGTCGGATTCCGATTGCCAGGCGCCTCGGCGAGCCTCAAATTCCGCTTCGTCATCCCTCTGAGGCTCTCTTGATGAAGAAGTACTCCTCGATTCTGTTGTTGTCTTTTGGTCTGCTCAGCGGCGTTGCCATGGCAGGCGGCACCACCGAAGCCGGCATTGGCGGCGCATTGGGTGGGGTACTGGGCTCCGTGGTGGGCAACTCCATCGGCGGTAGCACCGGTGGCGCCATCGGTGCCGGTCTGGGCGGCGCGGCCGGCGGTGCGCTGGGTGCCGACAAGCGCCAGCGTGGCGAAGCGGCCATCGGTGGCGCACTGGGCGCCGCAGGCGGCAACGTGGTGGGTCGCTCCGTGGGCGGCACCACCGGTAGCTACATCGGCGCAGCCGCCGGTGGTGGCGCTGGTGGCGCACTGGGCAACTACATGGGCAACAAGGCCGACGAAGACGAACGCCACGAACGTCGCTACCGTCGCGACTACGACGATCGCCGCTACTACGACCGCGGCCACCACTACGGCCATCGCAAGCACAAGCGCCACTGGCGCCATGACTGATGGCCAGGCTTACGCCCGAGGCCTAAGGCCCTGCCCTCATCGGCAGGGCCTTTTCGTTTGCATACCCGCCAGAGGATTAGGGGCTGCCCCGATATGGAGGCCACTAGCCACTAGTTATCATCGCTGTTTCGATCAAGCACAGGACGCAGGGAATGCGCACGATCATCACCGACCCCGTCTGTCTGCCCCGGGCCAGGAGAGGCTGAAGGATGCCCGGTCGTCGCCCGCCACTGCTCGGCGAAGCCAGCTTTGCATCAATTCGCCAGCGGGTCGTGCAGGCCACCGGCGTGCAACTGGCCGACGATCGCCGTGCCGTGGTCGCGGCGCGCCTGCACAAGCGCCTCAAGGCCCTGGGCCTGACGGACTTCGAACGCTACCTCGCCCTGCTCGACAGCCCCCGAGGCGCGGAGGAGCACGAGCACCTGCTGCGCCTGCTGGTCGCCCGTGACAGCTACTTCTTTCGCGAGCATCGCCACTTCGAATGCCTGGCCCGCTGGCTGGCCGACCTTGACCACCCCGCACGCCTGTGGAGCGCCGCCTGCGCCACCGGGGAGGAAGCCTGGAGCCTGGCCATGGTCGCCGCCGAAAACGCCCGCCATCCCGACTGGCAGGTGCTGGCCAGCGACTTCGACCCACAACTGCTGGAGACCGCCGCTGCCGGCATCTACGACATCGCCCAGGCACGCTACTTCCCCGAAGGCTGGCTGGCCCGCCACTGCCTGTGCGGCGTCGACGAGATGGCTGGCCGGCTGCGGGTCACGGCGGCCCTGCGCGAGCAGGTGCGCTTCGAGGCGCTCAACCTGATCCGGCCCCTGCCCGAACAGCTCGGCCGCTTCGACGTCATCCTGCTGCGCAACCTGTTGTCGAACCTGGCGCCACGGTACAAGAACGAGGTACTCCAGCGCCTGCTGGCACACTTGCGCCCCGGTGGCCTGATGATCATCGGTCACAGCGAGAGCGTCCACGCCCTGGGCCTGCCCCTGCGTCCACTACTGCCGTCGGTGTTCGAACGCCTATGATAAGAGGCACTGCCGCGCCCATCGGCAGACAAGGACTGATCGCGCAACCGCGCGGCAGTGCGCTTTCGGATCGAGCAGGCCTGCCGCCCCCCTTCCCTTGCGAAACAGGCCCTTATCCATGCCCTGCCGAATCCTGCTTGCCGATCACTCGCCGCTCTTCCGCGCCGGCCTGCGTGCCCTGCTTGAACAGAAGAAAGATTTCGTCGTGGTGGGCGACACCGGCGATGCCATGACGGCCGTGAGCCTTGCGGAAAAACTCAAGCCGGACATCGTGGTGCTCGACATGAGCGGCGAGCTGGACAGCCAGCAGGCCCTGCAGGAGCTGTTCATCCGCGCCCCTGCCTGCCGGGTGCTGATGTTCTCGCCACGCTCGGAGCTCGAGCATGTGATGAGCTGCCTGCAACTGGGCGCCCATGGCTTCCTGCTCAAGAGCGCCACGGTGAGCGAACTGGAGCAGGCCCTGCAGACCCTGCGTGGTGGCGGCCAGTACCTGTCGTCGGCGGTGCTGCCGATGGTCATCGGCCAGGCCCTGAAGCACAGCCGCAAGCGCGTCGTCAGTCAGGTCCAGACACCGCCGCTGACCACCCGCCAACTGGAGATCCTGCGCCTGATCGCCCGTGGCGAGACCACTCGCTCCATCGCCGACGGCCTGGGCCTGAGCATCAAGACCGTCGAGGCTCACCGCTCGCAGATCATGCACCGCCTGCAGATCCACGACGTGCCCGGCCTGGTGCTGTTCGCCGTGCGCGAGGGGATCATTCGCCTCAACGATTGAGCGACAGCCCGGCGAGGATCAGCTGCAGCGTCTCCGGTAGCGCCACAGGACGCCCCGAGGCCCGCTCGATGAACACCTGCACCACACTCCCCGCCGCGCAGGCCTCGGCCTCGCCCGGGCGGAACAGCGCCAGGCGGAACTCCACGGTACTGCCCGCCAGGCGTGTCACGCCCAGGCCCACCTCGAGCACGTCGGGAAAGCCCGGCAAGGCGAAGAAGTCCGCCGCCGAGCTGACGACGAAGCCGGCCAGCTCACCGTCGCGCAGGTCCAGCTCGGCCTGTTCGACCAGGAAGGCCTGGATGGCGGTTTCGAAGAAGGCATGCACGGTGGCGCCGGCGAGGTGACCGTTATGGTCGTTGTCCTGCGGGCGCGTAAGGATGGGGTGAAAATGAGAGAAGGCGGAGCGTTGGGGGGATTCTGTCATGAGGCATCTGCTTTCTGGTGGGTGCCCTGCAAGTGAAACAGATTCTGGCCGTGCTGTATTGATGCGGCTATCCGACAAACCTTCAGGAACGGTGTGTAAATCCTGTAGGAGCTGGCCTTCCCTGCGATAGCCTCAGTAGACACAGCACCCAAAGCGGGCTTTCAGATACGAAAAAGCCGCCCCGAAGGGCGGCTTTTCTTCCGAACCGGCAGCAGCTTAGAGCTGCGGACCAGCGGCCTTGATGGCGTCGGAAACGTCGAACTTCTTGAAGTTCTCGGTGAACAGCGTGGCCAGGCCCTTGGCGGCTTCGTCGTAGGCAGCCTTGTCAGCCCAGGTGTTGCGTGGGTTGAGCAGTTCGGTCTCGACGCCTGGAACAGCCTTCGGCACGTCCAGGTTGATGATGTCCAGGTGCTCGGTTTCGGCACCGACCAGAGCGCCGCTCTGGATGGCAGCGATCACGCCACGGGTGGTCGGGATGCTGAAACGCTTGCCGACGCCGTAGCCACCACCGGTCCAGCCGGTGTTGACCAGGTAGACCTTGGAACCGAACGCCTTGATACGCTTGATCAGCAGTTCGGCGTAAACGCCGGCCGGACGCGGGAAGAACGGTGCGCCGAAGCAGGTGGAGAAGGTCGACTTGATGCCGCCGCCCGAACCCATTTCGGTGGAACCGACCAGCGCGGTGTAGCCGGACAGGAAGTGGTAGGCCGCCTGCTCGTTGTTCAGGATCGACACCGGAGGCAGTACGCCGGTCAGGTCGCAGGTCAGGAAGATGACCGCGTTCGGCTCGCCGCCCAGGTTCTCTGCCGAGACCTTCTCGACGTGCGCCAACGGATAGGCGGCACGGCTGTTCTGGGTCAGGCTCACGTCGGCGTAGTCGGCGTGCTTGTTGGCGTCGATCACGACGTTTTCCAGCACCGCGCCGTGCTTGATGGCTTTCCAGATGACCGGCTCGTTCTTCTCGGAGAGGTCGATGCACTTGGCATAGCAACCGCCTTCGATGTTGAACACCACGCCCTCACCCCAGCCGTGCTCGTCGTCACCGATCAGGTAACGGCTTTCGTCGGCCGACAGGGTGGTCTTGCCGGTGCCGGACAGGCCGAAGAACAGGGTGACGTCACCCTCTTCGCCGATGTTGGCGGCGCAGTGCATCGGCAGCACGTCGGCGGCCGGCAGCAGGAAGTTCTGCACCGAGAACATGGCTTTCTTCATTTCACCGGCGTAACGCATGCCGGCGATCAGCACCTTCTTCTGGGCGAAGTTGATGATCACGCAGCCATCGGAGTTGGTGCCGTCACGCTCAGGCACGCACTCGAAGTTGGCAACGTTGAGGATCTGCCACTCACCACGGCCAGCCGGGTTGTACTGCTCGGGGTTGATGAACAGGCAACGGCCGAACAGGTTCTGCCAGGCGGTCTGGGTGGTCATCTTGACCGGCAGGTAGTGCTCGGCCGCAGCGCCTACGTGAACGTAGGAAACGAAGTGATCCTGGGCGTTGTTGAACGCCTCGACGCGGTCCCACAGGGCATCGAACTTGTCGGCCGGGAACTTGCGGTTGATCGGGCCCCAGCCAATCTGGTCCTGGGTGGACGGTTCTTCGACGATGAAACGGTCAGCCGGCGAACGGCCGGTGCGATGACCGGTTTCCACCACCAGCGCGCCAGTATCGGCCAGCACGCCTTCACCGCGGGACAGCGCTTCTTTTACCAGCTCATCGACGCTCAGGTCGGTGTACACGGTGTTGTTGGCTTGCGTCATGAGATACCCCATCCGGCCCGAGGCCGAGTGCTCCAAACGTTTTGTAGTCGTCTCGAAAAAACTACTACAGCGAAAAAAGTGGCCGGATTATGCCAGAAACGCCCAAAAAAAGTAGGCCCCTCCTGTCAGAACTGCGTTTTTGCGCAATTCGACAGGAGTTTTTCCTGTAGTTAACCGTTTCAGTGCTGAGTTTCTGACGGCGCCTCGGTGCCGCCACCGGCAAACAATTGCGCGACATCGCTTGCATCGAAGAGATAGCGCTCGTTGCAGAACTGGCAATCGATCTCGACCTGGCCGCCGCATTCGGCCACCAGCGCCTTGGCATCCTGCTCGCCGAGGCTGACCAGGGCGTTGGCGGAACGCTCGCGCGAGCAGCTGCAACGGAAGCGTAGCGGCTGGATATCGAACAGGCGAACCGCGTCCTCGTGGTACAGGCGGTGCAGCACGGTTTCGTTGTCCAGACCGAGCAGTTCCTCGGTCTTCACGGTGCTGGCCAGGGCCTTGACGTGGGCCCAGCTTTCCTCGCGGTCCTCGCTGTCCTTGTGGATCTCGGCCGGCAGTTGCTGCACCAGCAGGCCACGGGCGCGAGCACCATCGGCGGCCAGGGAGATGCAGGTGTTCACCTGCTGTGACATGACGAAGTAGTTGGTGAAGCACTCCGACAAGTCCTTGCCGTCCAGTTCGACGGTGCCCTGGTAGCGCTGGCCGTTGACCGGAATGATGGTCAGCACCAGGTGACCGCCCGGCATCAGGTCGGCCAGATTGGCATCCACCTTGATCTGCTCGGCTTCATAGCGCGCCAGGCCACGGATGTCGTGCTCGCTGGTGTACTCGATGGCCAGCAGCGGCACCGGGCCCTGGGACTGCGCCTGGAGCACCAGCAGCCCGTCGAACTTCAGGGTGCCGACCAGCAGCGCGGCGGCGGCCATCAGTTCACCGAGCAGATGCTTTACCGGCTGCGGGTAGGCGTGCTTGGCCAGCACCTCGGCGTAGCTGCGTTCCAGCGCGACCATCTCGCCGCGCACGTCGCGGTCGTCGAACAGGAAGCGTTGAGTGAAATCGGTATCTGGCAAGTCGCTCATGGTTGTCTGGCTTTCTAAAAATGATTACAAAATAATTACAGGAGACCGAAAGGTCCGTCGCAGAGCGCTCACAAGGCGCTCACTTCCTGCTGGATATCGAGGTATTTTATGGACAATCGACCACTGTTCCAAGCAAGGTGGTCCTGGGGACCATTGGCAGCCTGCACCCTGCTGCCCATCGCACTACTGTGTTTCTGGTTGTGGCCCGTTGGCCAGATCCTGTGCCTGACTTTCGACGAATGGCTATTCCACAGCCTCAATGCGCCACTGGCCGACAACCTGGTCTGGCGGTCGATCTGGGCAGTCGGCAGCCTGCGCCCCTTCGACATCCTGGTCGGCCTGATCATGCTGTCGCTGCTGATCCGCGGCGATTGGGTATTCAGGGCTACCCAAGCGCGCCAGGCTTTTTTCGGCTTTTTGGTGACCCTACTCCTCTTAGTGGTGATTCGCGCGCTGTTTTCCAAGTGGGTCAGCGCAATGGGCTGGCAACACAACAGCCCGTCGATGGTGTTCGACGACGCCGTGCACCTGAGCGACTTCTATCCGCACATGGAAGCGAAGTGGGAACTGAAGGACCGCTCCAGCCAGAGTTTCCCGGGTGACCACGCCTCGGTGCTGCTGATCTGGGCGCTGTTCATGAGCCTGTTCAGCCGTCGCCTGGTGCAGCACCTGGTGATCTGGGCACTGGCCTTGCTGTTCATGCTGCCGCGCCTGGTGGCCGGCGCCCATTGGGGGCAGGACGACTACATCGGCGGCCTGTTGATGGCGGTGCTGGCACTGGGCTGGAGCTGCCACACGCCCCTGGCGGCCAAGGCCAGCGAGGCGTTGGTGCGCTGGACGGTGCCGCTGTTCGGCCTGCTCGGCAAGCTGCCGCTGGTCGGGCGCATGAGCGTGATGCGCACCGCCTGATCCATTGCCGGGGCCGCCAGGCGGCCCCGGCCCTCAAGCCCTGGCCAGCTCCGGCAAGTCCCCGGACAACCCCAGGGCCTGGCGCACGAACAGCGCCTTGGCCTCGGGCATCTGCTCTACCAGCTTCAAGCCGCTGTTGCGCAGCCAGCGCAGGGGCAGCGGATTGGCCTGGAACAAACGCTCGAAGCCCTCCATCGCCGCCATCAACGCCAGGTTGTGCGGCATCCGTCGCCGCTCGAAGCGGCTCAGCACCTTCACATCGGCCAGGCGCTCGCCACGCTCGCAGGCACGGACCAGTTCCTCGGCCAGCACCGCGGCGTCGAGAAAGCCCAGGTTGACTCCCTGCCCGGCCAATGGGTGGATGGTGTGAGCCGCATCACCGATCAGCGCCAGCCCCTCCTCCACGTAGCGCTTGGCATGGCGCTGGCGCAGCGGCACGCAGACCCGCGGATCTGCCTCCAGCACATCGCCCAGACGCCCCTCGAAAGCCCGCTCAAGAGCCTGACGGAAGGCCGCGTCGTCCATCGCCATGGCCTGCTCGGCCTGCTCCGGGGTGGTCGACCAGACGATCGAGCACCAGTCCTGGCGACCATCGCGGCTGAGCGGCAGGAACGCCAGCGGGCCTTCGTCGGTGAAACGCTGCCAGGCCGTGGCCCTGTGTGCCTCGCTGCAGCGCACGCTGGTGACGATGGCGTGGTGCAGGTAATCCCACTCACGTGTTGCACAGCCGGCCAGGCGGCGTACCGCCGAGTTGGCGCCATCGGCGGCGATCACCAGCGGCGCGCGCAGCTTGCGGCCATCGGCCAGGGTCAGCAGCCACTCATCACCGGAGCGGCGCAGTTGCTCCAGGCGAGCGTTGGCCAGCAGCCCGACATCGCTGTCGTGCAGACGCTCCAGCAGGCCATCCTGGACCACGCGGTTCTCGACGATATGACCCAGCACCTCGGCATGCACGCTGGCCGCGGAGAAATGGATCTCGCCAGTGCCGCTGCCGTCCCAGACATGCATGTCCGAGTACGGCGAGACACGCCGCCGGGCGATGCCGTCCCAGGCGCCGAGGCGCTCGAGAATGCGCTGGCTGGCGGCCGACAGGGCACTGACCCGTGGTTCGAAAGGTGCCTCGCCGTCAAACGGCTTGACCGTCATCGGGCCGCCATCAAGCAGGAGCACCTCCAGACCACTGTGGCGCAAGGCCAGGGCCAGGGCGCTGCCGACCATACCGGCACCGACAATCAACAGATCTGCGCGCATTTCCATGCCTTACGCCTGCCTCGCTTGCGGCTTGAGCCGCACGTATAGGGTTTTGTCGACCCGCGCCACCAGCTCACCGGCGCCGTCGCGAATCTCCACCTGCAACCGCGGCAGGTATTTCTTGCCGCTGGCGGTCTGCTGGCGGATCTCGTCCAGCAGCGCGTCGTCGACGTGGAATTGGGCATACACCGGGCCCTTGCCCGGCGAGATGAAATCGATGCTGGCGGCCTTGTCCCAGACGATGTATTCACGCCCCAACTGCTCGATCAGCAGCAGCATGTAGAACGGATCGACCATCGCGTACAGGCTGCCGCCGAACTGGGTGCCGACGTAGTTGCGATTCCACCGTGTCAGCTTCATGCGCACCTTGACGCTGCGCATGTCCGGGCTGATTTCCTGGATATGGATGCCGGCGCCCAGGTAGGGCGGGTAGAAGTTCAACAACCAGCGCAGCATCCGTGCCCGCCGTGCGAACCGGCGAACATCGCTCATGGGCGGCCTCGCGGGTCGGGACGGGTACCCAGGCCCATGGCCTGGCGGGCGAACCAGCTTTTTGCCGGCGGCAGCAGGTCCAGGCCAAGCAGGCCGAGGTTGCGCCCGGCCGCCAGCAACGGCTGGCTGCTGCCGAACAGACGGGTGACCTGGTCGGAGAAGCCGATGGTCAGGGCCTGGTCGAGGCGCTGGCGCTGGTGATAGGCCTGCAGCGTGGCCAGGTCGCCCGGCAGGGCCGGGCCGGCCAGCAGGGCGTCCGCCAGCGACTGCACGTCGCGCAACGACAGGTTGAAGCCCTGGCCGGCGATGGGGTGCAGGCTGTGGGCGGCATTGCCCAGCACCACCAGGTGCGGGCGTACCTGCTCCTCGGCCTCGACCAGCGACAGTGGGTAGAGATGACGGGCACCGACCTGGCGCAGGGCGCCGAGGCGGTAGCCAAAGGCCTCCTGCAGCTCGCGCAGGAAGCTGCGCTCGTCGAGCTCGGCCAGGCGCCTGGCGTCCATCCCCTGGCGGGTCCAGACCAGCGCGCAGCGGTTGTCCGCCAGTGGCAGCAAGGCCATCGGGCCTTGCTCGGTGAAACGCTCGAAAGCCTGGCCGGCGTGGGCTTCACCCGGGGTGATGTTGGCGATCAGCGCGCTCTGGTCATAGGGCGTGTTGCGCACATGGATGCCCAGCTGCTCGCGCAGGCCCGAACGGCCGCCGTCGGCCAGCACCGCCAGATCGCACTCCAGCGAGGTGTCGTCATCCAACTGCAGGCGGTAGCCACCGGCGATGGCCTGCATCGCCTGCACCTGCGCCGGGCAGCGCCAGCTGATCACTTCGTTGTCGATCGCCTGCCACAGGCACTGGCCAAGCCAGGCGTTCTCGACCACGTAGCCGAGTGCCGGCACGCCCTCCTCCAGGGCGTCCAGGCGGGTGCCGCCAAAGCGGCCGCGGTCGGACACCTGGATCTGCCGGATCGGCTCGGCGCGGCGGCTGATGGTCTGCCACAGCCCCAGGCGCTCATAGATCTGCCGGGTGCCGTAGGACAGCGCCGAGGACCGTGCGTCATAGCTGGGCTGGAAGCTGTCGCCGGGGGCGAACGGCTCGATCAGCAGGATCTTCCAGCCACGGGCCTTGGCCGCGGCCTGCAGCGTCAGGGCCAGGCTCGCGCCCACCAGGCCGCCACCGATGATCGCCAGGTTGACCCGGTTCATGCGGCGTCCTTGCGGGCGTCGTGCATCAGCGCCTCGATCTCGGCGACCGTGCGCGGCACGCCTGAAGTCAGGATTTCACAGCCTTGCCTGGTCACCACCACGTCGTCCTCGATCCTTACCCCGATGCCACGCCACTTCTTCGCCACCGCCTGGTTGTCGGCGGCGATGTAGATGCCGGGTTCGACGGTCAGCGCCATGCCCGGTTCGAGCACGCGCCACTGGCCACCGACCTTGTATTCGCCCACGTCGTGCACATCCATGCCCAGCCAGTGTCCGGCGCGGTGCATGTAGAAGGCACGGTAGGCCTCGCTGTCGATCAAGGCCTGCACCTCACCCTTGAGCAGCCCCAGCGTCACCAACCCTTCGGTGATCACCCGCACGGTCGCCTCGTGGGCGTGGTTCCAGTGCTTGCCCGGGGCAATCTCGGCGAACGCCGCGGCCTGGGCCGCCAGCACCAGCTCGTAGATGGCTTTCTGTTCCGGCGAGAACCGCCCGCTGACCGGGAAGGTGCGGGTGATGTCGCTGGCGTAGCAGTCGATCTCGCAACCGGCGTCGATCAGGACCAGGTCGCCGTCCTTGAGCGGCGCGTCGTTCTGCTGGTAGTGCAGGATGCAGCCATTGCGCCCGGCGGCGACGATCGAGCCGTAGGCCGGCATCTTCGCTCCGCCCTTGCGGAACTCGTAGTCCAGCTCGGCTTCCAGGCTGTACTCGTGCAGCCCGGCGCGGCAGGCCTGCATGGCACGCACGTGGGCTCGGGCGGAGATCGCCGCGGCCTCGCGCATGACCTTCACTTCCGCCGCCGATTTATACAGGCGCATGTCGTGCAGCAGATGATCCAGGGCAACGAACTCGTTCGGCGGCTGGGCGCCGAGGCGGGCCTTGGAGCGGATCACGTTGATCCACTCCATCAGCCGGCGGTCGAACTCGGCGTTGCTGCCCATGTTGCTGTAGACCCGCTCGCGGCCTTCGATCAGGCCCGGCAGGATCTCGTCGATATCACTGATGGGGAAGGCATCGTCGGCGCCGAAATCACGCACTGCGCCTTCCTGGCCAGCACGCAGGCCGTCCCACTGCTCGCGCTCGGGGTTGCGCTCGCGGCAGAACAATACGTACTCGCCATGCTCGCGCCCCGGAATCAGGGCAATCACCGCCTCGGGTTCGGGGAAGCCGCTCAGGTACTGGAAATCGCTGTCCTGGCGATAGACATGCTCGACGTCGCGGTTGCGGATAGCGACCGCCGCGGCCGGCAGGATGGCGATGCTGTTGGGGACCATCTGCGCCATCAGCGCCTTGCGCCGACGGGCGTACTCCGCCTTGGGTATGTGGCTCATGGGCAAACGACCCCGTTCAGATCAGTGCAGCGATGGCTTTGGCGCGGGCGCGGCGGGTGCGGCCAGCTCCGTGTACAGCAGCAGCGGGGCGACGCGCAGGTACTCCATGACCTCCATGTAGTCGCTCTCGCCGTCCTCGGACTCTTCCAGCGCTTCCTGGACCTGGGAGATGGCCACCAGGTCCTGGAGCACTTCCTTGGCATCGGTGGACAGGTCCTTGCCGCCGGCGTTCAGGCCGAAGCCGGTGATGAAGCCCTGGCACCACTGCCCCAGCGCGGTGGCGCGGTCGCTGAGTGCGGCATCATCGGAAGGCAGCAGCAGGACGATGGCGACGTCCTCGCCGGTCAGCTCGGCCTTGACCATCTCTTGCAGGCCGACCAGGGCATTGCGCACCGAGTCACCGGGCTCGGTCTCGAGCAACTGGGCGGCATCGGCCAGCCAGGCATCGGCATCGAAGCCGGCGCCGGCGCAACTGCGACCGATCAGCAGGCCATGCAGCTCGGCAGGGGTGACGGGGTGGCCATTGCTCGAAAGCAACATGGCGAAGGCGATGTAGGGCGATTGGGTATTGGGCATGGGCAGCTAGGCGCCAGACGGCGCAATGACTAGAATGGAGACCTTGTATCCTAGCACCGGCAGGCGCGCCAAGACCATCGGCACTGGCCGTCGCGCCCTTGGGGCAGGCATGATCGCCAGGCGAGTGAAGGAATCGAGTGCAACCCATGCAAGAGAACGACCTGCAAGCACTGATGAGCCGGTTCGAGTTGCTGATCGAACGGGTCGAGCAACTAAAGCGGCAAAACGCACTCTTAGTAGCTCAGGAACGATCCTGGCGCGAGGAACGCGCCCACCTGATCGAAAAGAACGAGATCGCCAAACGCAAGATCGAATCGATGATCCTGCGCCTCAAGGCCCTGGAGCAAGACTCATGAGTTCAAGCAATAGCGTCACCGTCCAGATCCTCGACAAGGAATACTCGATCATCTGCCCGCCCGAGGAGCGCAACAACCTGGTCGGCGCCGCTCGTTACCTGGACGGCAAGATGCGCGAGATCCGCAGCAGCGGCAAGGTGATCGGCGCTGACCGCATCGCCGTGATGGCCGCGCTGAACATCACCCACGAGCTGCTGCACCGCCAGGAACGCCCCGAAGCGACCAGCGGCGGCACCACCCGCGAGCAGGTGCGCGACCTGCTGGAACGGGTCGATCAGGCCCTGTCCGACGATCCGGTTAGCAAAAGCGACTGAGATTGGTATACTGGCGCCACTCCCTGGGGGATGCGCCAGTCGGTTATGTCCCTGAGCCGATACGCACAACCACGGGGGTTGCACGCTGGGGCCGGTGTGCATGTCCGCCCGACGGAAAGCCTTAACGCCCCCTGCAATCTCCACCTTGAACTTTCGGGTTCAAGGGCTACACCGATAGCGGTCTTGTCGGGGAGCCTGCATTCAGAACTGCCCGCCTCCAACGGCGGGCTTTTCGTTTCTTCTGGGATCGCCCGTGCCATGACCGACACCGCGCCGCTCACCCGCCCCCAGCTTCGCCGATTCCTGCGCAATGCCCGCCGCGCACTTACACCCGCCCAGCAACGCCAGGCCGCCGAAGGTCTGTATCGCCAACTGGCGCAGGATCCGCTGTTCCGCCGCGCCCGGCATATCGCCCTGTACCTGCCCAATGACGGCGAGATCGACCCACGCCTGCTGCTGCGCGAAGCGCACAAGCGCGGCAAGCGCGTCTACCTGCCGGTGCTGCATGCCTGGCCGCGCACGCGCATGGTGTTCCAGCGCTTCGAGGCCGGCGAGGCACTGCGGCCCAACCGTTTTCGCATCCTGGAGCCGGTGATCGAACGCAAGCGGCAACGGCCGATCTGGGCGCTGGACCTGATCCTGCTGCCGCTGGTCGGTTTCGACGAGGTGGGGGGGCGCCTGGGCATGGGCGGTGGCTTCTATGACCGCAGCCTGGCCTACCAGGGCCGGCGCCAGACATGGAAAAAGCCATTGCTGCTGGGGCTGGCGCACGAATGCCAGAAAGTGGAGCGACTCAACCAGGCGAGCTGGGATGTACCGTTGCAAGGCACGGTCTCGGACCGTGGCTGGTACCTGGCGCCGAAGTGAGGTGCGATCAGCGGTGCTGTTGCTGCGTCGGATCAACAGGCGCCTGCTGGTAGGCGGCATCCAGCTTGCGCTCCCAGAAGCCTTGCGCGTAACCGGTGGTGACCACGCCCAGCCCGAAGACGAAGGCCAGGATCCAGAGCAGGTCCGGTTTACGTTGTTTCATTGATCGTCCCCCAAGAACAACTGTCCAGGCTCGGCGGCTTTCTTGATGGCGGCCGGAGCGTATAGCTTAAAATCGGCGCATTTTCCGACAACATGAGTCGCCAGGCAAACGTTGACGCCAACCGACTGTCGGTTTCATGCAACGAGTTATTTCAAACTCTTTCAGGAGCAGCATCCATGGCCTACTGGCTGATGAAATCCGAGCCCGACGAGCTCTCCATCGAAGCCTTGGCACGCCTGGGCAACGCCCGTTGGGACGGGGTGCGCAACTACCAGGCACGCAATTTCCTGCGGGCCATGAGCGTAGGCGACGAATTCTTCTTCTACCACTCCAGCTGCCCGCAACCGGGGATCGCCGGCATCGCCCGGATCAGCGCCGCCGCCTACCCGGATCCAACCGCCCTGGATCCGCACAGCCACTACCACGACGCCAAGGCCAGCGCCGAGAAGAACCCGTGGAGCGCGGTGGACGTCGAGCATGTGCGGACCTTCCGCCAGGTGCTTGGCCTGGGCCTGCTCAAGCAGCAGGCGGCGCTCGAGGAACTGCCACTGGTGCAAAAGGGCAGCCGCCTGTCGGTGATGCCGGTGACCGCAGAACAATGGGCGGCGATCCTCGCGCTGAGCTGATTGTGCGGCTATTGTCAGGGGTTTGACCAATATCAACGCGCAAGGAAGCGCGTCGCGCCAGGATAAGGCGTGCTAGCCGCAGGATGCAGACCGATGAATCGAAAAGCCCCCAGAATCTTCGCCTCCGCCTTGGTATTGCTGTTGCTGGCGGCAGGCGGGCTGGGCTACTGGAAGTCCCTTCACGATCGCCTGCCCGAAGGCCTGAGCATGGGTAACGGGCGCCTCGAATCCACCGAGGTGCAGATCGCCAGCAAGATCCCCGGGCGCCTGGCCGAGGTGCTGGTCGATGAAGGCGACAAGGTCACCCGCGGCCAGTTGCTGGCACGCATCGACACCCGCACGATGGAGGCCCAGCGTAGCCAGGCCGAGGCCGAAGTGCTGCGCGCCCGCGAGAATTATGCCGCCGCCCAGGCCAGCGTGCAGCTGCGCCAGAGCGAACTGTTGCTGGCCAGCCAGGAACTCAAGCGGGTGCGCGAGATCTACCAGCGCAAGTTCGCCAGCCAGCAGTTGCTCGACCAGCAGCAGGCCCGCTACGACACCGCCACCGCGGCCGTGGTCGCGGCCCGGGCCCAGTTGGCGGCGATCAAGGCCGCCATCGGCGCCGCCGAGGCCCAGGTCGCCCAGCTCACCAGCGAGATCGACGACAGCAGCCTGCGCGCGCCCATCGACGGCATCATCCAGCTGCGCCTGGCCGAACCCGGCGAAGTGCTCGGCGCCGGTGGCCGGGTGCTGATGCTGATCGACCCCAGCGACCAGTACATGAACCTCTACCTGCCCGCCGCCACCACCGGCCGGCTGACCGTCGGCGACCAGGCGCGGATCGTGCTCGACGCCCTGCCGGACAAGGCCCTGCCGGCCAAGGTGGCGTTCGTCGCGGCCAAGGCGCAGTTCACTCCGAAACAGGTCGAGACCCGCGATGAGCGGCAGAAGCTGGTGTTCCGGGTCAAGCTGCGCCTGACCGAACCAAGTGCCGTGCCCCAGGCCAAGCCAGGCATGCCCGGCGCCGGGTACGTGCGCACCGCCGATGTGGGCTGGCCGGCCAACCTGCAATGAACGCGGCGATCGCCCTGCGGGCCGAGGGTGTCAGCCATCGCTATGGCGACCTGCAGTCCTTGCACACCCTCGCGTTCAGCCTGCCGGCCGGGACCCGCTGCGGCCTGATCGGCCCGGACGGCGCCGGCAAGTCGACCCTGCTCGGACTGATCGCCGGGGTCAAGCGCCTGCAACAAGGCGAGTTGCAGGTGCTCGGTGGCTCGATCCGCCAGCGCCGCCACCGCACCGCGCTGTATCCCAAGGTTGCCTTCATGCCCCAGGGCCTGGGCAACAACCTGTACCCGGAGCTGTCGATCCGCGAGAACATCCGTTTCTTCGCCACCCTGTTCGGCCTGGGCCGCGCCGAATGCGAGCAACGCATGGCCAGCCTGCTACGCGCCACCGACCTGGAGCGCTTCGCCGAGCGCCCGGCCGGCAAGCTCTCGGGCGGCATGAAGCAGAAGCTGGGGCTGTGCTGCGCGCTGATCCACGAGCCGGACCTGCTGATCCTCGACGAGCCGACCACCGGCGTCGACCCGCTGTCGCGACGGCGCTTCTGGGAGCTGGTCGAGCAGGTGCGCGCCCAGCGCCCGCAGCTGACCCTGCTGGTGGCCACCGCCTACATGGAAGAGGCCGAGCAGTTCGAGCATTGCCTGATGCTCGACGCTGGCCGCCTGCTGGCCGCCGGCCTCAGCCGCGAACTGGCGGCGGTTACGCCCAGCGGCAAGCTGGACGACGCCTTCACCCACTTCCAGGGCGCCGGCCGCGCACAGCCCGAGCCCCTGCGCATTCCGCAACGCCAGGCCGACGACGGGCCGATCGCCATCGAGGCCCACGACCTGACCCTGCGCTTCGGTGACTTCACTGCAGTGAACAAGGTCAGCTTCGCCATCGGCCGCGGCGAGATCTTCGGTTTCCTCGGCTCCAACGGCTGCGGCAAGACCACCACCATGAAGGTGCTCACCGGCCTGATGCCGGCCAGCGAGGGTAGCGCCAGCCTGCTCGGCCGCCCGGTGGATGCCGGCGACCTGGCCACGCGCAAGCGGGTCGGCTTCATGTCCCAGAGCTATTCGCTGTATGGCGAACTGAGCGCCCGACAGAACCTCGAACTGCACGCCCGCCTGTTCGACCTGGCCAAGGCCGACAGCGCGCCGCGCATCGCCGAGCTCATCGAACGCTTCGACTTAGGCGCCATTGCCGACCAGCCGTCCGGCGCCCTGCCCCTGGGCCTGCGCCAACGCCTGTCGCTGGCCGTGGCGGTATTGCACCGCCCGGAAGTGCTGATCCTCGACGAGCCGACCTCGGGGGTCGACCCGGCGGCCCGCGACGACTTCTGGCGCCTGCTGGTGGAGTTGTCCCGCGAGCAGGGCGTAACCATCTTCCTGTCCACCCATTTCATGAACGAGGCCCTGCGCTGCGACCGCATCTCGCTGATGCACGCCGGTCGGGTGCTGGCCTGCGACACCCCGCTGGCGCTGCAGCGCCAGTTCGGCGGCGAGACCCTGGAAGACGCCTTCGTGCGCTGCCTCGAACAAGCCCAGGACGCGCCCGCCCAGGCGCAGGCCGATGCAGGGTTGGAACAGGCCGCCGCCCCAGCGCCCGCCTTGCGCCAGGCCTTCAGCCTGCGCCGCCTGCTGGCGGTGGCCAGCCGCGAAGGCAAGGAGCTGCTGCGCGACAAGGTGCGCCTGGCCTTCGCCCTGCTTGGCGCGCTGTTCATGATGGTGATCTTCGGCTACGGCATCTCGCTGGATGTAGAGAACCTCGCCTTCGCCGTATACGACCAGGACCAAAGTCCGCAGAGCCGCACCTACCTCGAGGCCTTCCGGGGCTCGCGCTACTTCGCCGAGCAGGCGCCGATTCGCGATGCCCGCCAGCTGCACCAGCGCCTGCAACGCTCGGAGATCAAGCTGGCCCTGGAAATCCCGCCGGGTTTCGGCCGCGACCTGCATGCCGGGCGCCAGCCGGTGGTGGCCGCCTGGCTGGATGGCGGCATGCCGTTTCGCGCCGAGACCAGCCGCAACTATGTGGAGGCCGTGCACCAGGCCAACCTTGAGCAGCTGGCCGCCCTCGGCCCGCACCCGGTGGCGCGCCAGCAGCCGGTACGCCTGGAAACACGCTTTCGCTACAACCAGGACGTGGTCAGCGTGAACGCCATCGGCCCCGGGGTCATGGCGCTGATCCTGGCCTTCATCCCGGCCATGCTCACCGCGCTGGGCATCGTGCGGGAAAAGGAACTGGGCTCGATCACCAATTTCTACGCCACCCCGCTGACCCGCCTGGAGTTCCTGCTCGGCAAGCAGGCGCCCTATCTCGCGGTGAGCCTGGTCAACCTGGCGCTGCTGGTGGCGATGAACCGCTGGCTGTTCGGCGTGCCGCTCAAGGGCAGCCCGCTGGCCCTGGCCTGCGGCGGCCTGGCCTACCTGCTGGCGACCACCAGCCTGGGCCTGCTGATCTCGGCCTTCACCCGCACGCAGATCGCGGCGATCCTCGGCACCATGATCATCACCAGCCTGCCGACCATCCAGTTCTCCGGCCTGATCGTGCCGCGCTCGTCGCTGGACGGCGCGGCGGCGCTGATGGGCCAGCTGTTCCCGGCCGGCTATTTCCTCGACATCGCCGTCGGCACCTTCACCAAGGCCCTGGGCCTGCGTGAGCTGTGGCCGCAGTGCCTGGCGCTGCTGGGCTTCTTCGCCGCCTTCACCGGGCTGAGCCTGGCCATGCTGAAAAAACAGGAGGCCTGAGATGAGCCGCCTCTCCCACACCCTGCGCCTGGGCCTGAAGGAACTCACCAGCCTGCGCCACGACAGCGTGTTGCTGCTGTTCCTGCTGTACGCCTTCAGCGTGGCGATCTACATGCCCGCCGCCGGCTCCGTGATCGGCGTGCACAACGCCAGTGTCGCGGTGGTCGACGAAGACCACGGCGCCGTCTCGCGCAAGCTCGCCGAATCGCTGCAGCCGCCGGAGTTCCAGCCCGCCGTGGCACTGCCGGCGGATCGCCTGGACCAGGCCATGGACAGCGGCCAGTACACCTTCGTGGTCAACGTGCCGGTGAACTTCCAGGCCGACCTGCTGGCCGGGCGCTCACCGGAGCTGCAGGTCAACGTCGATGCCACGGCCATGAGCCAGGCCTTCATGGGGGCCGGCTACATCGGCCGGATCTTCGAACGCGAACTGCTGGAGTATGCAGGCCGCAGCACCGGCAGCCCGGCCCTGCTCAACCCGAAAGCCCTGTTCAACCCCAACCTGGAAGGCGGCTGGTTCCTGGCGGTGATCCAGATCGTCAACAACATCACCATCCTGGCCATCGTCCTCACCGGCACCGCGCTGCTGCGCGAGCGTGAGCACGGCACCCTCGATCACCTGCTGGTGCTGCCGCTGACGGCGCTGGAAATCATGCTGGCGAAGATCGCCAGCAACGCCCTGGTGGTGGTGGCCTGTACCTGGATATCGCTTGAAGTGGTGGTCAAGGGCGCCCTGGGCGTGCCGCTGGCGGGCTCCATGGGGCTGTTCCTGGGGGTGACCGCGCTGTACCTGTTCGCCAGCACGGCGCTGGGTATCTTCCTCGCCACCCTGGCGCGCTCGACGCCGCAGTTCGGCCTGTTGGCGATCCCGGTGATCATCCCGATGCTGCTGCTCTCGGGGGGCAGCACGCCGCTGGACAGCATGCCGCAGTGGCTGCAGTGGGTCATGCAGGGCTCGCCCTCGACCCACTTCGTCAGCCTCGGCGCGGCGATCCTGTTCCGCGACGCCGGACTGAACGTGGTGTGGCCGGATGTGGCGGCCCTGGCCGCGATCGGCCTGGTGTTCTTCGGCGTGGCCCTGGCGCGCTTTCGCCGCAGCCTCGCCGCCTGATCACTGCACGATCAGGTTGTTGAACAGCAGGTCCTCGACGATCGGCTTGCCCTCTTCGGACTCCATCACCTGCTGCACCTGCTTCAGGGCTTCCTGGCGCAGTTTTTCCTTGGCCTCGACGTTGCTCATGTTATCCACGCCCTGCTGGGTGAACAGCGCCACCAGCTGGTTGCGGATCAGCGGCTCGTGGTGCTTGACCGCGGTGGCGGCGGCATCGCCAGTCACGCGCAGGGCGACGTCGGCCTTGAACACACGCAGCTTGGGGCTGCCGTCGAGGGCGTAGTTGCCGACGAAGGGCGGGCTGAGGCTGATGTAGGCGACCTTGGGCTCGCCTTCCTTTTCCTCGGCCATCGCCGCCACTGGCAGCATCAGGGCCAGCACCATCAAGATCCACGCTTTCACGAATTCGCTCCTCAATACAGTTGGCGCCAGCTTACCCAGCGCGCCGGCCAAACCCAAGCCCGGGCTTATGCCGGCTCATCAGGGCCGGCCATGCTCGTTGACCCTGGGGGTGGCCCTCCTACACTTATCGGCCACCACACGCAAAGGAATAGCCCTGATGAAAGCCTTGTTGTGCAAAGCCCTGGGCCCGGCGCGGGACCTGGTCCTGGAAGAGGTCGCCAGCCCCGCGCCCAAGAAGAACGAGATCCTCCTCGACGTGCACGCCGCCGGGGTCAACTTCCCCGACACCCTGATCATCGAAGGCAAGTACCAGTTCCAGCCGCCGCTGCCGTTCGCCCCGGGTGGTGAGGCGGCCGGCGTGGTGGCCGCGGTCGGCGAGAAGGCCGGCGCGTTCAAGGTCGGCGACCGGGTCATGGCCCTGACCGGCTGGGGCGCCTTCGCCGAGCGGGTGGCGGTGCCGTTCTACAACGTGCTGCCGATCCCGGCGGGCATGGACTTCACCACCGCCGCCGCGTTCGGCATGACCTACGGCACCTCGATGCACGCCCTGACCCAGCGCGGCCAGCTCAAGGCCGGCGAAACCCTGCTGGTGCTCGGCGCCTCGGGCGGCGTCGGGCTGGCGGCGGTGGAAATCGGCAAGGCCCTGGGCGCGCGGGTGATCGCCGCGGCCAGCAGCGCCGAGAAACTGGCAATCGCCCAGGCGGCCGGGGCCGACGAACTGATCGACTACAGCCAGGCCAACCTCAAGGACGAGATCAAGCGCCTGACCGGCGGCCAGGGCGTGGACGTGATCTACGACCCGGTCGGCGGCGCGCTGTTCGACCAGGCCGTGCGCGGGCTGGCGTGGAACGGGCGGTTGCTGGTGGTGGGCTTTGCCAGCGGCACGATCCCGCAACTACCGGTGAACCTGACCCTGCTCAAGGGCGCGGCGGTGCTCGGGGTGTTCTGGGGCGCCTTCGCCCAGCGCCAGCCGGAGGACAACGCGGCCAACTTCCGCCAGCTGTTCGCCTGGCACGCCGAAGGCAAGTTGAAGCCCCTGGTGTCGCAGACCTTTGCACTGGCCGAGGGTGGCGCGGCGATCGAACGCCTGGCGCAGCGCCAGGCGGTGGGCAAGCTGGTGGTGACGATCCGGTAACGCCATACGACGTGGGAGCAACTGTCTTGCCGAGACCTCTCAACTGGCGTGATCTCTGTAGGAGCGGCCTTGCGCCGCGAAAGGGCTGCGCAGCAGCCCCGGGATTTTAGCGGTGTTGCAAAGATCGCCGGGGCCGCGTTGCGGCCCTTTCGCGGCGCAAGGCCGCTCCTACAGGTTGGCGTGATACCTGTGGGAGCATCGCCTGAATCGCGGGGCTAGCCCGCTCCCACGACAGGTACACTTCTATCCATATTCCTAAACGGTAGTTCATAAACTTTTTCTAAACGAATAGGGTATATCGACCGGACCACCGGACCAGCAAACGTCTGTCGCCATCAGCTGAGGCGACGCTTTCAACTTTGTGAGGTTAGGAATGGTCAGGATCACAATCACCCCAGTGCATAACGCCAGGGCATTGAGTGCAGCCAAGGAGCGGTACTGATGTCCAGCCAACCAACTACTACCCGATTCCACAGCGATCTCGACAGCTCGCCGCTGCTGCTGCCGGCCACGGTGTTGCGCAACGACGAAGAGGCCCTGCAGGCCGCCCGCGAACTGGCCGAGGTGGCCCGCCAGCAGGCCGCCAAACGTGACCAGCAGCGCAAGCTGCCCTGGGCCGAGATCGAACAGTTCACCCGCAGCGGCCTGGGCAGCATCAGCGTGCCCAAGGCCTTCGGCGGCCCCGAGGTGTCCTTCGCCACCATCGCCGAAGTGTTCCGCCTGATCAGTGCCGCCGACCCGGCGCTGGGGCAGATTCCGCAGAACCAGTTCGGCATCCTGCAACTGGTCCGCCTGACCGCCACCCAGGCCCAGCAGGAACTGATCTTCCGCTCGGTGCTCGACGGCTGGCGCATCGGCAATGCCGGCCCCGAGCGCGGGACCAAGGACACCCTGACGCTCAAGGCGCGCCTTACCCGTGATGGCGATGGCTATCGCATCAGCGGCGAGAAGTTCTATTCCACCGGTGCCTTGTACGCCCACTGGGTGGCGGTCAAGGCGCTGGACGACGATGGTCGCCAGCGCCTGGCGTTCGTCCGTCGCGGCAGCCCTGGGCTGCGCATCGTCGACGACTGGTCCGGCTTCGGCCAGCGCACCACCGCCAGCGGCACCGTGCTGCTCGACCAGGTGCCGGTGGACGCCGACCTGGTGGTGGACAACTGGCGCCTGCGTGAGGAACCCAGCATCCAGGGCGCCGCCTCGCAGTTGATCCAGGCGGCGATCGACGCCGGCATCGCCGAAGCGGCGATCGAGGACACAATCCAGTTCGTTCGGGAGAAGTCCCGGCCGTGGATCGAGGCCAAGGTCGAACGCAACAGCGACGACCCCTATGTGATCGCCGACATCGGTCGCCTGAAGCTCGAACTGCATGCCGCCGAGGCCCTGCTGCGCAAGGCTGCCAAGGTGCTCGACGAGGTGAACGCCGGCGTGATCGATGCCGCCGCCGCGGCCCGTGCCTCGATTGCCGTGGCCGAAGCCAAGGTGCTCACCACCGAGATCTCGCTGCAGGCCAGCGAGAAGCTGTTCGAGCTGGCCGGCAGCCGCGCCAGCCTGGCCGAGTTCAACCTCGACCGGCACTGGCGCAACGCCCGGGTCCACACCCTGCACGACCCGGTGCGCTGGAAGTACCACGCCGTCGGCGCCTACCACCTCAACGGCACCCTGCCTGCCCGCCATTCCTGGATCTGATTTCGAGCCTTGGGGCTGCTGCGCAGCCCTTCGCGGGTAAACCCGCTCCCACAGGGATCGCACTGATTCCGATAACAGCGCTGTACCTGTGGGAGCGGGTTTACCCGTGAAGAGGCGCACGACGTCCCCAGGCTCCGGAGAGCAAAATGACTGCATCCATCATCACCACCGACGCCCAGGCCCTGGCCGTCGCCGACGAACTCGCCCAACACCTGCGCCAGGACAGCGCCCTGCGCGACCGCGAGCGCCGCCTGCCCCATGCCGAACTCGAACGCTTCGTGCAATCTGGCCTGTGGGGCATCAGCGTGCCCAAGGCCTTTGGCGGCGCCGGGGTGTCCAACGTCACCCTGGCCAAGGTCATCGCCCGCATCGCCCAGGCCGACGCCTCGCTCGGGCAGATCCCGCAGAACCACTTCTACGCCCTGGAAGTGCTGCGGGTGAACGGCAGCCCCGAACAGCAGAAACGCCTCTACGCCGAAGTCCTCGCTGGCCGCCGCTTCGGCAACGCCCTGGCCGAGCTAGGCACCAAGAACGCCCACGAGCGCACCACCCGCCTGAGCCGCGACGGCGACCACTATCGCATCGACGGCCGCAAGTTCTATTGCACCGGCGCGATCTACGCCCAGCGCATCCCGACCCTGGTGATCGACGAGCAGGATGTGTCGCACCTGGCCTTCGTGCCCGCCGACAGCCAAGGCATCGAGGTGATCGACGACTGGAGCGGCTTCGGCCAGCGCACCACCGGCAGCGGCTCGGTGGTGTTCAACCACGTGGCGGTCCGCGCCGAGGACGTGGTGCCGTTCCAGAGCGCCTTCGAACGCCCGACCACGGTCGGCCCGCTGGCGCAGATCCTCCATGCCGCCATCGACACCGGTATCGCCCGCGCCGCCTACGAGGACGCCCTGCACTTCGTGCGCACCCGCAGCCGCCCCTGGATCGACTCCGGCCTCGACAAGGCCAGCGACGACCCGCTGACCCTGAAGAGCTTCGGCCACCTGGCGATCCGCCTGCACGCCACCGAGGCGCTGCTCGAGCGCGCCGGGGAAATCCTCGACATTGCCCAGGCCGACAGCAACGCCCAGACCCTGGCCGCCGCTTCCATCGCCGTGGCCGAGGCCCGGGCGATCAGCACCGAGATTTCCCTGGCCGCCGGTACCACGCTGTTCGAGCTGGCCGGCAGCCAGGCCACCCTGGCCGAGCACAACCTCGACCGCCACTGGCGCAACGCCCGGGTGCACACCCTGCACGACCCGGTGCGCTGGAAGTACCACGCCATTGGCAACTACTACCTCAACGACGAGAAGCCGCCGCGCCGGGGGACCATCTGATGGCCAAGGAGATCCTGCTCAATGCCTTCAACATGAACTGCATCGGGCACATCAACCACGGTTTGTGGACCCACCCACGGGACACCTCCACGCGCTACAAGACCCTCGACTACTGGACCGACCTGGCTCGCCTGCTGGAGCGGGGGCTGTTTGACGGGCTGTTCATCGCCGATATCGTCGGCACCTACGACGTCTATGGCCAGTCGCTGGACGTGACGCTAAAGGAGTCGATCCAGCTGCCAGTCAACGATCCGCTGCTGCTGGTTTCGGCCATGGCGGCGGTGACGAAGCACCTGGGCTTCGGCCTTACCGCCAACCTGACCTACGAGGCGCCCTACCTGTTCGCCCGCCGCCTTTCCACCCTCGACCACCTGAGCAATGGCCGGGTCGGCTGGAACATCGTCACCGGCTACCTCGACAGCGCCGCCCGGGCCATGGGCCTGGAGCAGCAACCCGAGCACGACCGCCGCTACGACCAGGCCGACGAGTACCTGCAGGTGCTGTACAAGCTGCTCGAAGGCAGCTGGGCCGACGATGCCGTGGTCGCCGACCGCGAGCAGCGGGTCTATGCCCGCCCCGACAGGGTGCGCAAGGTCGAGCACCACGGCGAGTTCTACAAGGTCGAGGGCTACCACCTGTGCGAGCCTTCGCCGCAGCGCACGCCCGTGCTGTTCCAGGCCGGCAGTTCGCCACGCGGGCTGGCCTTCGCCGGCAACCATGCCGAGTGCGTGTTCATCAGCGGCCAGAACAAGGTCGCCACCCGCGCCCAGGTCGACAAGGTGCGCGCCGCGGCCAAGGCGGCCGGGCGCGACCCACAGGCGGTCAAGGTGTTCATGGGCATCACCGTGATCGTCGCCTCGACCGAGGCCCAGGCACAGGCCAAGCACGCCGAGTACCTGCATTACGCCAGCGCCGAGGCCGGGGTCGCGCACTTTGCCAGCTCCACCGGTATCGACTTCTCGCGCTACGAACTGGACGAGCCCATCGGTTTCGCCAAGGGCAACGCCATCCAGTCCGCCACCCGCCAGTTGCAGGAAAGCGCATGGACCCGCCGCCGCCTGCTCGAACAGCACGCCCTGGGCGGTCGCTACGTGACCCTGGTAGGCGACGCCGAGCAGGTGGCCGAGCAACTGATCGCCTGGATCGACGAAACCGGCCTGGACGGTTTCAACCTGACCCGCACCGTCACCCCGGAAAGCTACGAGGACTTCATCGAGCTGGTGGTCCCCGCCCTGCAACGCCGCGGGCGCTACAAGACCGCCTACGCCGAGGGCACCCTGCGCGAGAAGCTGTTCGCCAGCGGCGAGCCGCGCCTGCCCGGCGGACACCCCGGCGCCCGCTACCGCAACACCCCCGACCCTGCCCCGACTGGAGCCCTGCACCATGCTTGAGAAACTGTTCCGGCCCGTCGCGGCCATTGCCCTGGGCCTCGGCCTGTCCGCCGCCGCCTTTGCCGCCGAGCCGCTGAAGATCGGCACCACCGCCGCCTTTGCCATCCCCCTGGAGGCGGCGGTGGAGGAGGCCCATAAACAAGGCCTGGAAGTGAAACTGATCGAGTTCAGCGACTGGATCGCGCCCAACGTCAGCCTCAACAGCGGCGATATCGACGTGAACTACTTCCAGCACATCCCGTTCCTGGAAAACGCCAAGGCCGCCGCCGGCTTCGACCTGGTCCCGTACGCGCCGGGGATCATCAACAACGTCGGCCTGTACTCGAAAAAATACAAGAGTCTCCAGGAACTGCCCGAGGGCGCCAGCGTGGCCATCGCCAACGACCCGATCAACAGTGGCCGTGGCCTGCAGTTGCTGGCCAAGGCCGGGCTGATCACCCTCAAGCCGGGCGTGGGCTACAAAGCCACCGAGGACGACATTGTCGCCAACCCGAAGCAGATCCGGATTCTCCAGGTCGAAGCCGTGCAGCTGGTACGCGCCTACGATGACGCCGACCTGGTCCAGGGCTACCCGGCCTACATCCGCCTGGCCAACAGCTTCGACGCCACCTCGGCGCTGCTGTTCGACGGCCTGGAGAACAAGGAATACGTGATCCAGTTCGTCATCCGCCCGCAGGAGAAGAACGACCCGCGCCTGGCCAAGTTCGTCGATATCTACCAACACTCGCCGGTCGTGCGCGCCGCCCTGGACAAGGCCCATGGCAAGCTCTACCAGGCCGGGTGGGAAGGCTGACATGGCCCAGGCCAGCGCCCTCAGGGCGCCCATCCCGCCCGCCGAACCGCTCAAGGCCGAGGAAACGGCCCTGCGCCCGGAGGTGAACCAGGCGCACATACGTTTCCTCGGCCTGGGAAAGACTTATCCGGGCCAGGGCCAGCCGGCACTGCAAGGCATCGACCTGAACATCCGCCGGGGCGAGATCTTCGGCATCATCGGCCGCAGCGGCGCCGGCAAGTCCTCGCTGCTGCGCACCATCAACCGCCTGGAGCAACCCAGCCAGGGCCGGGTGCTGATCGACCAGGTGGATATCGCGCCGTTCGACGAGGACCGCCTGGTGGCCTTGCGCCAGCGCATCGGCATGATTTTCCAGCACTTCAACCTGATGTCGGCCAAGACCGTGTGGCAGAACGTCGAGCTCCCGCTGAAGGTGGCCGGCGTGGCCAAGGCCAAGCGCCAGCGCAAGGTGCGCGAGCTGCTGGAGCTGGTCGGCCTGGCGGAAAAACATCACGTCTACCCGGCGCAGCTGTCAGGTGGGCAGAAGCAGCGCGTCGGCATCGCCCGGGCCCTGGTACATGACCCCGAGATCCTGCTGTGCGACGAGGCCACCTCGGCGCTGGACCCGGAAACCACCGCCTCGATCCTCGAACTGCTGCGCGACATCAACCGGCGCCTGGGCCTGACCGTGGTGCTGATCACCCACGAGATGGCGGTGATCCGCGACATCTGCCAGCGCGTGGTGGTGCTCGAACGTGGCGAGATCGTCGAGCAGGGCGAGGTCTGGCAGGTATTCGGTACGCCGCGCCACGACGTCACTCGCACCCTGCTCGCACCGCTGCAGACCAAGCTGCCGGCACCCTTGCAGGCCAGCCTGCGCGCCCAGCCGGTCAGCCGCGACGCGGCCGTGGTGCTTAAGCTCACCCTGGTCGGCGAACCGGAGCTGAGCGCCCTGTTCAACGACCTGGGCGGGCGCGTGCGGCTGCTCCAGGGCGGCGTCGAGACCATCGGCGAGCATGCCCTGGGGCAGTTCATCCTGTCCGTGCGCGGCTCGCCGCTGGACACTCACCAATTGCTCGAACGCGCCCGTCGCTGGGCCGCGGATGTGGAGGTACTCGGCCATGTGGATTGATCGCCTGCTGCAAGGCCTGCTCGACACCCTGCTGATGGTCGGCGTGTCCTCGCTGGTCGCGCTGCTCGTCGGGGTGCCGATGGCGGTGCTGCTGGTCACCAGCGACAAGGGCGGGATCTTCGAGGCCCCGGCGCTGAACCGGGTGCTGGGCGCCATCGTCAACCTGTTCCGCTCGATCCCGTTCCTGATCCTGATGGTCGCGCTGATCCCCTTCACCCGCCTGGTGGTCGGCACCACCTATGGCGTGTGGGCGGCCGTGGTGCCGCTGACCATCGCCGCCACGCCGTTCTTCGCGCGGATCGCCGAGGTCAGCCTGCGCGAGGTCGACCATGGTTTGATCGAAGCCGCCCAGGCCATGGGCTGCCGGCGCTGGCACATCGTCTGGCACGTGTTGTTGCCCGAGGCCCTGCCGGGCATCGTCGGCGGCTTCACCATCACCCTGGTGACACTGATCAACTCGTCGGCCATGGCCGGCGCGATCGGCGCCGGAGGCCTGGGGGATATAGCCTACCGGTATGGATACCAGCGCTTCGACAGCCAGATCATGCTGACCGTGATCGTGATGCTGGTGGCATTGGTGGCAGTGATCCAGCTGGGCGGGGACCGTTTGGCCAAGGGATTGAACAAGCGTTGATGTATTACGGGCGTAGGAGCGGCCTTGTGCCGCGAAAGGGCCGCAAAGCGGCCCCGGCAATTTTTGTATCAACGCTGAAATCCTGGGGCCGCCTCGCAGCCCTTTCCGGCCGGTCCGACGCCTCGGCAAGGCCGCTCCTACAACGGTATGCACAAGGCTTAGCCCCAGTGCAGCTCCGCCGCCGGCACCGGCCGCCCGAACCAGTAGCCCTGCCCCAGCTGGCATTGCTGTTCCAGCAGGAACCGCGCCTGCTCCGCCTGCTCGACCCCTTCGGCGTGCACCTGCATGCCCATGCTCCGGGCCAGGGCGATGATTACCCGCACGATGGCGATATCGTCCTCGTCATGGGGCAGGCCCGCGACGAAGCCCTGGTCGATCTTGAGCTTCTGCACGGGCATCCGCTTAAGCCGCAGCAATGACGAATAGCCCGTGCCGAAGTCATCGATGGCCAATGTCACGCCCAGTTCGCGCAGGCGGTGCAACTGCTCCAGAGCGACTTCAGGGTCTTCCATCACCGCGCTCTCGGTCACTTCGAGTTCGAGCAGCGCAGGATCCAGCCCGGTGTCGTGCAATGCATCGGCCACCTGCCGGTACAGGTCACGCTGGCTGAACAGGCGGCTGGAAATGTTCACCGCGACGAACGCCAGCTGTCGCCCCTCGGTCTGCCATTGCACCATCTGCCGACAGGCCTGGTGCAGGACCCAGGCGTCGATCTCGGCGATCAGCCCGGTGCGCTCGGCGATGGGGATGAATTCCCCGGGCGGGACCAGGCCGCGCTGGGGATGCTGCCAACGCACCAGCGCCTCGACGCCGATCATCCGGGCGGTGAACAGGTCGTGTACCGGCTGGAAGAACACCCGCAACTCCTGCTGCTCCAGGGCACGGCGCAACTCGCCGGCGGTCTCGACCCGCTGCTGGGCATGGGCGGTGAGCTCCTCGGTGTACAGCGCGTAACAGGCGCGGCCGTTGCTCTTGGCCTTGAACAGCGCCGAGTCGGCGTTGCGCAGCAACTGCTCGGCGCTCAGTGCATCGCTGGGGAACAGGCTGATGCCGATGCTGACACTGATGAACAGGCGGTTGCCTTCGAAGCAGAACGGTTCCTTCAAACGCTCGATGATCGATTGCGCCAGCTTGCCGGCCTGGCCGACCTGCTGGCAGTTCTCGGCCAGCACGCCGAACTCGTCGCCGCCCAGCCGGGCCAGGGTCACGCCACTGCCCAGCACCTCGCGCAGACGCTCGCCGACCAGCTTGAGCAGTTGGTCGCCGATGGTGTGGCCGAGGCCGTCATTGATGCTCTGGAAATGGTCGAGGTCGAGCAGCAGCAGGGCACAGCCGCGCTTGTTGGCCTGGGCCGCGGCCATGGCCTGCATGGCGCGGTCATTGAACAGCAGGCGGTTGGGCAGGCCGGTCAGCGGGTCGTGATGGACGAGATAGGCCAGTTCTTCCTCGGTGTGCTTGATCGCGCTGATGTCGCTGAAGACCGCGACGTAATGGCTGAGCGCGCCACTGTCATCGCGAATGGCGCAGATCGTCTGCCATTGCGGGTAGATCTCCCCGCTTTTACGGCGGTTCCAGATCTCCCCGCTCCACTCGCCCTGCTCCGCCAGGGCGGCGTAGATCTGCTGGTAGAACGGCGCGCCATGCCGACCGGACTTGAACTTGCTCGGGCGCTGGCCGATGACTTCGTCCTGCTGGTAACCGGTGATGCGCATGAAGGCCCGGTTGACGTGCACGATCAGGCCATTGCGGTCGGTCACCAGCACACCCTCCAGGGTGCTGTCGAACACCGCCGCGGCCATGCGCAGGCGCTCGCGGTCTTCACTGCGCAGGCGCGCGCCGATGCCGATGAAGTTCAGCAGCCGGGCGCGCGAGACGAAGATCAGCAGGGCGCTGAGCAGCACCCACACCACGACGTTGATCTGACGCCCCACGGTCAGTGCCAGCGGGTCCTCGGTCATGCTGTGCAGAACCCCCTCGGACGCTGCCAGCCAGAGGATCGAGAACACCACGTAGAGCCCGGCCATGCGCAAGGCGTCGCGAACGGAAACAGACATGTCGGGTGGATGAGCCCATGAAAAAGGAAGGGGCATTATAAGGGCTGAAACACCCTGTGACCTCCTATCTAAAAGAGCGACTGGTTTTATTTACCCACCCGGGGATAATGCGAGCGCTGTTCCCCCTGAGTTTTCGAGGGTCTTTCCCGTTATGTGGTACTACGGTCTACTCGACTTGTCGGCCTGGCAACTGGTCGCCGTCACCCTGCTGATGACCCATTTGACCATCGTCAGCGTCACCATCTACCTGCACCGCTACTCGGCGCACCGCGCCCTGGAGCTGAACGCGGGGCTCAAGCATTTCTTCCGTTTCTGGCTGTGGCTCACCACCGCGCAGAACACCCGCGAGTGGACCGCCATCCACCGCAAGCACCACGCCAAGTGCGAAACCCCGGACGACCCGCACAGCCCGGTGCACAAGGGCCTGGGCACCGTGTTGCGCAAGGGCGCCGAGCTGTACCGTGAAGAGGCGCGCAACGAGGAAACGCTGCGCATCTACGGCAAGAACTGCCCGGACGACTGGATCGAGCGCAACCTCTACAGCCGCTTCAAGCTCGGCGGCATCGCCCTGATGGCGGTGATCGACCTGCTGCTGTTCGGCACCATCGGCATCACCATCTGGGCGATCCAGATGATGTGGATCCCGTTCTGGGCCGCCGGCGTGGTCAACGGCCTGGGCCATGCCGTGGGCTACCGCAACTTCGAATGCCGCGACGCCGCCACCAACCTGGTGCCGTGGGGCATCATCATTGGCGGCGAGGAACTGCACAACAACCACCACACCTACCCCAACTCAGCGAAGCTCTCGGTGCGCCGCTGGGAGTTTGACATGGGCTGGATGTGGATCCGCCTGCTGAGCCTGCTGCGCCTGGCCAAGGTGCAGCGCGTCGCGCCCATCGCCCATCGCGTGGAGGGCAAGGCGTCGCTGGACATGGACACCGCCATGGCGATCCTCAACAACCGCTTCCAGATCATGGCCCAGTACCGCAAGCTGGTGATCGGCCCGCTGGTCAAGCAGGAGCTGGACAAGGTCGACGCCTCGGTGCGCCACCGTTTCCGCCGTGCCAAGCGCCTGCTCTCGCGGGAGACCAGCCTGCTGCAGGACCGCCACCACGTGCGCATCGAGTCGATGCTGGCCCACAGCCAGGCACTCAAGACCATCTACGAAAAGCGTCTGGCACTGCAGCAGATCTGGGCGCGCACCAGCGCCAACGGCCACGACATGCTCGCCGCAATGAAGGATTGGGTGCACGAGGCCGAGGCCAGTGGCATCCACTCGCTGCGTGACTTCGCCGCCCAGCTCAAGACTTACTCGCTGCGCCCCAACGGCGCCTGAGCACCGTTGATCGGCATGCCCCGCAACGGGGCGTGCCGGCCGGAACTTCCCCCCCGAAAACCGACTCAAACCCGGCATATCGCCCGCGTGGCGGGCCGGACCGTGGCCGCACGCCCATCGTCGAGAAACGTTCCGTGCTCATGGCCAAAGACCTCCCACCTACACCTGCCGGCACTCCCCGCCCAGAAGCCGCCCAGACCCTGCTGGCCTTGCTCCATGCCCAAGGTGAAGTGGCCCGCCTGAGCGAACGCGAGCAGCTGTACAGCTCGCTGCTCGACAGCGTCAACGCCGTGCTCTGGGCCTTCGACTGGGAAACCCGCCAGGTGCTCTACGTCAGCCCCGCCTACGAGCGCATTTTCGGCCGCCCGGCCAGCCTGGTACTGGCCGACTACAACGAATGGCGCGACGCCATCTACCCGGACGACCTGGAGTACGCCGAGCGCAGCCTGGCCCAGGTGCTGGTCAAGGGCACCGTCGAGGACCGCGAGTACCGCATCCTCAATGCCGCCGGCGAGGTGCGCTGGCTCAGCGACAAGTGCTACATCAACCAGCAGCGCGAGGGCGACCAGCGGGTGATCATCGTCGGCATCGCCGAGGACATCACCGAAAAGAAACAGCTCGAAGGCGAGTTGCAACGCCTGGCCACCACCGATGTGCTCACCCAGAGCAGCAACCGCCGACACTTCTTCGAGTGCGCCCAGCAGGCCTTCGACAGCGCCCGCGAGGACGGCACGCCAATGGCCTTCCTGCTGCTGGACATCGACGATTTCAAGCACATCAACGACACCTACGGCCACCAGGAAGGCGACCAGGTACTACAGCGCATCGCCGACAGCGGCAAGGCCGTGCTGCGCCGTGGCGATCAGTTCGGGCGAATCGGTGGCGAGGAGTTTGCCGCCGTGTTCCCCGGCTGCACCGCGCAGGTGGCCGAGCAGATTGCCGAGCGTCTGCAGCGGGAAATCCAGCGGTTGAGCTTCAGCCATGGGCAGCAGACCTACGGTGTGACGGTTAGCCAGGGGCTGACCGGGCTGACCGACGAAGACGACACCCTCGACAGCCTGTTCGCCCGGGCCGATGCGGCGATGTACAGAGCCAAGCGTCAGGGCAAAAACCAGATTGTCCGCGGATGATCCTCTTACCTGCCGAACGGTGAATAGCCTGACAGAGGCTCTCTTCTACCGCGCAGGACCCAGGTACGAACTTTCTCTTTTGCCTGTGCGGCCACGTTTCTAGAATCTGAGGATGTCATCCTGAACCCCTGGAACTGTACCAGGGTGGTGTATGGCAATCAGATTCGAGCCTAGGATCGGGCAGTTGCTGGAATGCAACTTCGGTGATTATCGTCTCGAGCAGGGCGGTACCTGCTCAAGCCGCTTTGACTTCCGATTGCGACCGGAGATGGTCAAGCACCGCCTTGTCGTGGTGATCAACAGCAAGATCAATTCGAACGCCTGCATTGTCGTGCCACTGTCCACCACGAAAGATATGCACAAGGCTGGTCGAGGTTGGCATGTCCACCTTCCTGCCGACCTGATTCAAGACCTTCCATACTTCAAGCAGCAAGAGCGCTGGGCCAAAGCGGATCTGGTCGCACAGGTAAGTCGTGAGCGCCTGTTCAAACCGCGCGCCCTGAACCGAGGGTACCTGGATCAGGTTCTGGACCGTGAGTTAATCGAGCGGATTCAGCGCGCCATGGTGAAAGTCATAAACGCTGGAAGTCTGCTCAAAAATTGACAGATTCCACCGTTTTACCTATCGTGAGTCGCGTAGCCCTTAGAGGCACTCTGCGTCTTATCCCCCTTGAGGGACCTGCAAAAACCCAGCCCATGCTGGGTTTTTTGCCCTCTCAAATCTGTTTTTCCTCTCCAGCGCCTTCAGCTGCGCTCGCCATTGGCACGACCTCCAATTCGCTTTCGGCAGCCTGTGCTTCCTGACGCTCGACCTCCTCCCGCGCCAGCGCCTCAGGGTCCACCTTGCGCAGCCGCGACAGCTCCGGCAACCCAAGCTTGAGCAAGCGCGCCGTCTTGCTGCTGGCGACCTTCTCCAGCCCTTCGCTGGGCTTGAGCCGCGACAGCTGCCCGGCCAGGTTCATCGCCAGGATCTCCCGGGAGTAGACGCCGCCGCCCAGCTGGTACACCGCGGCGATCAGCTCGCGCAGGTCCAGCGGCAGGCGCCAGCGGGTGCGCAGCGCCGAGCCGAACGGCGCGCCGAATTCGTTGAGCGACAGCTCCACCTGGTCCTCGTCCAGCTCGCCACCGGCCAGGCGCCACTCCTGCAAGGTGCGCAGCACCGCCAGGTCACCCAGGCAGTGCAGCAGCCCCGCACAGTAACAGCGTGCTTCGTCCACCTCGAGCATGCGCGCCAGGGTGCGGCCGTACTCGGCGGTGTGCAGCGACAGGTTCCAGTAATGGGTGGCGTGCCGCGCCAGCAGCGGGTCGGTCAAACGGGCGCTGCGCTTGAGCGTCAGGCCGAGGATGAGGTTCATGCTCTGGGTGCTGCCAAGCTTGTTCAGTGCCTGCAGCAGGGTCTGTACCGGCGCTTCGCGGTGCAGGGCGGCACTGTTGGCGGCGGCGATGAGCACGCCGGTGATCTGCGGGTCGTTGCGCACCTCTTCCTCAAGCACCTTGAGGTTGAGGCCGTGAGGGTTGAGGGCACGCTTGACCGCCAATTGCACATCGGCGAACAGCGGGCCGCCATCGGCGCTGGCCCGGCGCTGTTCCAGGTAGGCCGGCAGTTGCGCGCCCGGCTGCAACGGCGGTACCGGGCAGGCGATCTGCTCACCCACCGCCAGCAGCAGGTTTTCCAGGCGCTTGCGCAGGTTATCCAGGTCGAGTGGCTTGCTCAGGTAGGCGGTCGGGTGCAACGGCAGCGCCTCGCGCACACTGGCGCTATCGGTGCGGTCACTCATCAGGATGAACGGCAAGCCGGGCTTGTCGCCCTTGGCGCGCACCTTGCGCAGCAGATCGAGGCCGTCGAACCCTGAGAGTTCACGGGCGGCGATGATCAGGTCGGGTTTGGCCGCCAGCGCGCTCAGCGCCTCGGAGCCATCGGCACAGACCTGCAGGCGGGCGTCGCAGCGCACGCTGAGCAGCATTTCGCTGAGCATGTCGCGCACCCAGGGATCGCCTTCGGCAATCAGCACGCAGGGGGGGACGGGGTCGACAGCGCTCATGGGCTATTCTCCAGGCTATGACGCGCGATCCATCGCAGCTTCCACGGAATCCTCGTACAACCTTAGCGCCTGATGCCGGCCAACGGCACAAAAAAAACCCGCCGAGGCGGGTTTTTTTCTGAAGCGTGTCACATTTTTCAGGCCAGTTCGGCGAAGCACTCTTCGATGATGGCCAGGCCTTTGTCCAGCAGCGCGTCTTCGGCGGTCAGCGGAACCAGGATCCGCAGGACGTTGCCGTAGGTGCCGCAAGACAGCAGGATCAGGCCCTTGTCGCGAGCCTTGGCGACCACCTGGGCAACGGCGGCGGCGTTCGGGGTGTGGGTGCCTTTCTCGAAGACTTCCACGGCGATCATCGAGCCCAGACCACGGACATCGCCGATGATCGAATGCTTCTTCTGGATTTCACGCAGGCCGGCGGTCAGGCGCTCGCCGACAGCCTTGCTGCGATCCAGCAGTTTCTCTTCCTCGAACACTTCGATCACGGCCAGGGCCGCGGCGCAGGCGATCGGCGAACCGGCATAGGTGCCGCCCAGGCCGCCCGGGGCGATGGCGTCCATGTACTCGGCCTTGCCGCACACACCGGCCAGCGGGAAGCCGCCGGCGATCGACTTGGCGAAGGTGGTCAGGTCAGGCGCGACGCCCATCTGTTCCATGGCGAAGAAGGTACCGGTACGGCCGGCGCCGGTCTGCACTTCGTCGGCGATCAGCAGGATGCCGTGCTGGTCGCACAGCGCGCGCAGGCGCTGCATCAGCTCTTTCGGCGCTGGCAGGAAGCCGCCTTCGCCTTGTACCGGCTCGAGGATGATCGCGGCGATATCACGCGGCTCGGCGTCGTTCTTGAAGATGCGCTCGACCGAGGCGATGGCGTCGTCGACGCTGATACCGTGCAGTTCGCTCGGGAACAGGGCGCGGAAGATGCCGCCTGGCATCAGGCCCATGCCAGCGGAGTACGGCACAACCTTGCCGGTCAGGCCCAGGGTCATCATGGTGCGGCCGTGGTAGCCGCCGGTGAAGGCGATCACGCCGGCACGGCCGGTGGCGGCACGGGCGATCTTCACGGCGTTTTCAACGGCTTCGGAGCCGGTGGTGACCAGCAGGGTCTTCTTGTCGAAGTTGCCTGGGACCAGCTTGTTGATCTTCTCGCATAGCTCGACGTAGGGCTCGTAGGCCAGCACCTGGAAGCAGGTGTGGCTGACCTTGGTCAGCTGCTCTTGCACGGCGGCTACCACTTTCGGGTGCAGGTGGCCGGTGTTCAGTACCGCGATGCCGCCGGCGAAGTCGATCAGTTCGCGGCCTTCGACGTCGATCACCGTCGAGTTCTTCGCGGTATCGACGAAGATCGGGTGGATCTGGCCGACGCCACGTGGGACGGCGGCGACACGGCGTTGCATCAGGGATTCGTTGGTCTTGCTCATAGTGCCCTCAATTGCGCCGGTTCTGCGGCGCTTTTATTCGGGGGTGGCTGGATGCAGGCGTGCACAGTATTCGTTGATCGACTGCCACACATGCCCTGGCCACCAGGTACCGCTATGTCAAAAAGGCCAGCGAGACGTCGCTCTCGCGCCCCGCTGGCAGAGGTAAAAGCGTTTACCTGGCGATCAGACGCTGATGCACAGGTATTTGATTTCGAGGTAGTCCTCGATACCGTACTTGGAGCCTTCACGGCCCAGGCCCGAAGCCTTGATGCCGCCGAACGGCGCCACTTCATTGGAGATCAGGCCGGTGTTGATACCCACCATGCCGTATTCCAGGGCCTCGGCGACGCGGAACACGCGGCTCATGTCGCGGGCGTAGAAGTACGAGGCCAGGCCGAATTCGGTGTCGTTGGACATGGCGATGACTTCGGCCTCGTCCTTGAAGCGGAACAGCGGCGCCAGCGGGCCGAAGGTCTCTTCCTTGGCGACGGCGGCGGTTTTCGGCACGTCGACCAGGATGGTCGGCTCGAAGAAGTTGCCTTCGATGATCTTGCCACCGGACAGCACCTTGGCGCCCTTGGCGACGGCGTCCTCGATGTGCTCCTGGACCTTGGCGACAGCCTTGCCGTCGATCAGCGGACCAGTGGTGGTGCCTTCTTCCAGGCCGTTGCCGATCTTCAGCTTGGCCACGGCGGCCTTCAGCTTCTCGGCAAACGCGTCGTAGACACCGTCCTGCACGTAGATGCGGTTGGCGCAGACGCAGGTCTGGCCGTTGTTGCGGTACTTGGAGATGATCGCGCCTTCGACCGCCTTGTCCAGGTCGGCGTCGTCGAACACGATGAACGGCGCGTTGCCGCCCAGCTCCAGGGACACCTTCTTGATGTCCTTGGCGCATTCTTCCATCAGCTGGCGGCCGATTTCGGTGGAGCCGGTGAAGGACAGCTTGCGCACCAGGGAGTTGCCGGTCAGCTCGGAGCCGACTTCGCCGGCGCTGCCGGTGATCACGCTCAGCACACCGGCCGGGATGCCGGCGCGGGTAGCCAGCTCGACCAGGGCCAGGGCGGAGTACGGGGTCTGCGAGGCGGGCTTGAGCACCATGGTGCAACCGGCGGCCAGGGCCGGGCCGGCTTTACGGGTGATCATCGCGGCCGGGAAGTTCCACGGGGTGATGGCGGCGGTGACACCGATCGGCTGCTTGATGACGATCAGGCGCTTGTCCGGCTGGTGGCCAGGGATGACGTCGCCGTACACGCGCTTGGCTTCCTCGGCGAACCACTCGATGAACGAGGCGGCATAGGCGATCTCGCCCTTGGCTTCAGCCAGTGGCTTGCCCTGCTCGGTGGTCATCAGGCGGGCCAGGTCGTCCTGGTGCTCGATCATCAGCTCGAACCAGCGACGCAGCTTGCCAGCACGCTCCTTGGCAGTCAGTGCGCGCCAGGCCGGCAGCGCCTTGTCGGCGGCCTCGATGGCGCGGCGGGTCTCGGCGGCGCCCATCTTCGGCACGGTACCGATCACCTCACCGGTGGCCGGGTTGGTCACCTTGATGGTCTGACCGCTGTCCGCATCCAGCCATTCACCGTTGATGAAGGCCTGCTGGCGGAACAACTGAGCGTCTTTGAGCTGCATGTCGGCTTCCCTTTACTGCGAATTATTGATTGTTGAAAAGGCGCCCCCGAGCGGGGGCGGCCGTCACAAATTCGTGCACCAGGGTGTTCGACGCCTGGGTGCCGAGCGTTTGAAATCTCAAACGGAATGCTAAGCGGGGGTTGGGGTGTTGGACAATAGGCTGTTCGAAAAAAAGAACGAATGGTTGAACACCCTGTCCGAAATTCGCGTCGCCCATTCGCGGGTAAACCCGCTCCCACAGGATCGGCGGTGAACCTGTGGGAGCGGGTTTACCCGCGAAGAGGCCAGCACAGGTTAGTCGATAACCTGCCGGGGGAAGGATTGGATCAGAACGCCTTGTCGAGATCGATCACCAGCGCCCGGTAGCCCACGCTGCCCGGCTGGCGACTGTGCACTTTCAGCTCCACCGCCACCTCCTGGGTGCCGCGACGCACTTCACTGAGCACGCTGGTCGTCAGCTTCTCGGGCGTCAGGAAATTCACCGAAGCCGAGTAGATGAACTGGGTATCAGTCTCCGCCCGGTACGCCACCACCGAGGTGATCGGGCTGTACCACTCGTCACCGCGCTCCTTGCCGTACTGCCACACCTGCTCGACCGTGCCCTTGGCCTCGTCGATGCGGTACTCCACCGCCCGGCTGTAGTTTCCGCTCAGTTTCGTCGGCCCGAAGTCGCGGCCCCAGCCGTTGTCGAACACGGTCAGCGTGCCGCGCCCGGTCAGCCAGGCAGTGTGCTGGGTCCAGGACCATTCGAAACCCTCGCCCACCGGATTGAGAACTTTGCCCTGCAAACGTGCCGGCCAGCCTTGCGGCGCGGCGAGAATCCACTTCACCTGCTTGTCGCGGCCGATCTTCACCACGCCCTGGTGCCGTGCTGAAACGATGATGCTGTCGTCATCGGCATCGTAGTCGATGGCATTGACGTGGGCCCAGTTGCGCCCGGTACCGACGCCGGGAGTGTCGCCGAACGGCAGGTCGCCTTCGGCCAATTCGTTGGCCAGCCGGTCGTCCTGTTTCTGCACACCGTCCGGCAGCTGGATCGCGGCCTTGCCCAGGGTTTCCAGCAGCTCGCCGCGGTACGGGTCGAGGATCTGGTTCAGGTCCCAGAAGTCCAGCACGTCGCCGGCCTCGTTGACCTCGATGATATGGTCGCGGATCGAGCGCACGCGCTTGCCGTCCGGGCGACGGTAGTCACTGGTGCCGACCCGCAGCAGGTAGCTGCCGTTCACCGTCTCGCGGATCTCGTGGGAGAAGTCGGCGAACTTGTCCGGCAGGTTGCGCTGCCACACCTTGCGCCCCAGCAGGTCGTACTTGGAGTAGGTCTGGCCTTGGCCCCAGATCAACTTGCCGTCGCGGGTCTGGTGGAAGCCCATGGTGCCGCCCAGGCCGTCGCGGTGGTTGGAATCATGGATCTGCTCGATGTCCAGGTACCAGCGCACGTCACCGTTGCTGTCGGCGATCCAGTTGTTGCCCACCGAGTCCCACTCGGCGGCGCCGCCCAGGCCGTTCCACTTGAAGGCGCGCCCGCCGGGGATCTCGGCCAGCAGGTGGTTGAACAGGTACAGGCGCTGCTCGAAACCGGGCGCGACCTTGACCGGCTCCACCTCGGGCAGCGCGGCGGTCTGCTTCGCCACCACCGGCAGGCGCACCGCCGGGGCGTAGATTTCGTAACGCTCGCGGATGCGTTCGCCATCGAGCTTGTAGCTCACCTCGACCTGGTTGACGTGGTCGGGGTACAGGCCGAACACCGGGATGCCGCCGTAGGTCCACAGCGAGCGGTCGGACACGTCGTAGACGATATCGACACCGCCCTCGCCGCGGCCCAGCACCCGCACATGAGCGGCGCTCAGGGTGCGCCCGCCGTCACGGATGATCGCGGTCAACGGCGCCAGGCGGTACGGGTTGACCACCACGTCGCCGAGCAGGGCTTGGTCGCGGTCGGGTACCTTGGCGGTGAGGCAGGCGCCTTCGGGCAGGTCGTGCGGTTGGGTCTTGGCATTCATGGCAAAGCTCCTTGTGCTCAGAAGTCGTAACGGGCGGTGGCGCCCACGGTGCGCGGAGTGCCCAGCACGCCGGCATAGCCGCCGTTGGCGGAGTTCCACAGGCTGGTGAAGTAGGTCTTGTCGCCGGCGTTCTTCACCCACAGCGACAGGTCGAGCACGCCGTCGCCCTGGTCCAGGCGCACGCCGGTGGACAGGTTGACGATGCCGTAGCTGGGGATCTGGCCGTAGTCGGAATCGTCGATGGTGCCGACGGCCTTGGAGCGGAACGCGTAGCTGGCGGTGACGTAGGGCTCGATGCGTTCGCTGAGCTGCCACTTGTACTGGCCGTTGAGGTTGGCGATGTACTTGGAAGCACCAACCACCTGGTGACCGGAGAGGTCGCAGGTGGCCGCAGGGTTGGCCAGGCTCACCTCGGGCGGGCACGGCGCATCCTTGTAGTCGGTGTAGCGCACGTCGTTCCATGAACCGTTGAAGTTCAGCGTCAGGCCTCGGATCGGCAGGGCCGTGGCTTCGAACTCCAGGCCGCGAGAACGCACGCTGCCAGCGTTGGCCAGGTACTGCACACGGTTGGCTTCGTCGTAGACGTTGGCCTGGTAGCCGTGCACTTCGGTCCAGAACAGGTTGGTGTTCAGCTGCAGGCGGTTGTCGAACAGGGTGCTCTTGAGCCCGAGTTCGGCGTTGTTGGCCCGCTCGGTACCCACCAGCAGCGAATCGGTGCCCAAGCGTGGGGCGGCACCGACGGTCAGATTGACACCCCCGGACTTCTCGCCGTGGGACAGGCTGGCATAACCCAACAGGTCATCAGTGAAGCGGTAGCTCAGGCTGAGCAGCCCGGACGGGGCGAAGCTGTACTGGTTGAGGTCACCTGAATCGTAGGCGCCCACCCGGCCCTGACGGGCGCGCCACCGGACGGCGCATCGCGGGTAACCCAGGCGCTTTTCTCCTCGTAGGTGCCACGCACCCCGGCGGTGAAGTCCAGGCGCTCGGTCAGGTGCCAGGTGCCCTGGGCGAACAGCGCGTAGCTGTCGGTATCGATATGGCCATTGCCGATGGTGTTCACGTTGGCCAGGGCGCCGGCCGGGGTCAGGTTCCAGACGTCGGCCTGCGGCCCGTAGTAAGTGAACGATTTATTGTCCAGGTCCTGCTTGAAGTAGTACGCGCCCAGTACGTAGTCGAAGAAGCCGCCGGTGGGTGAGGCCAGCCGAATTTCTTGCGAGTACTGCTTGTCCCGCACCGAGACCCCGGCACTGTAGAACACCGGCACGTTGAGGCCGTCGTCGTTGCGCGGGGTGAAGTCCCACCAGCGGTAGGCGCTGATCGAGGTGAGGGTGAAGTCGTTGGGCAGGGTCCAGTTGGCTTCCACCGAGGTGCCGCCCTGGAACACCTTGACCATCTGGTCGGCGTCGAAGTTGACCTTGCGGTCCTTGCCCGACACCAGGGTGGCGCCGGCCTGCGCAGCCAGGCTTTCATAACGGTTCACGCCATTGATGGTCGGGCCGGTGCTGTACAGGCTGAGGATGCCATTATCGGAGTCTTCTTCGTTGTACTCGCCGATCCAGCGCAGGTTGAAGGTTTCGCTGGGCTTGAACAGCAACTGGGTACGAAAGCCCTGGCGCTTGCCGCCATTGAGGTCGTGGCCGTTGTAGACGTTCTTCACATAGCCGTCATCCTCGGTGTGGTAGGCGCTGATGCGCCCGGCGAGGGTGTCGCTCAGGGGGCCGGAGAAACTGCCCTGGGTCTGCCAGTAGCCATCCTCGCCCAGTGACGACTGCACGCTGCCTTCCTGGTGGAAGGTCGGCTTGCGGGTGGTGATGTTGAGCACCCCGGCGGTGGTGTTCTTGCCGAACAGTGTGCCTTGCGGCCCGCGCAGCACCTCCAGCTGCTCGACATCGAGCAGGTCGAACACCGCCATGCCCGGGCGCCCCAGGTAGACGTTATCCAGGTACACGCCGACGCTGCCTTCCAGGCCATCACTGGCCGGGTTGTTGCCCAGGCCGCGAATGGAAATGCTCGACTGTCGGGCGTGGACATAGGCGACGTTGGTACTCGGCACCAGCTGTTGCAGGTCCTGCACGCGGTAGATGCGCTGGGTCTCCAGGGTTTCGCTGCCCAGCACGCTGATCGGCGTGGGCACGCTCTGGGCGGTCTCCTCACGGCGCCGGGCATTGACGGTGACGGTGCCGAGCTTGGCTTCCTGCTCCACGGCCGGTGCGGGGCTGGGCTCGTCGGCGAAGCTGCCGCCGGCGGCGCCCAGCAGCATCCCGGCAGCCAGGGGTTGTAGGACGAACAACGAGGCGCGCGCGGGCCAACGGGAAAGTCGGGACATGCAGATGCTCCTTGAGGCAAGGGCCCAGGCGAGCATTTCCGTTGGCGGAACCGAATCGCGGTCAGGCTGGCTTATATTCTTTTAGGAAATATAAATATTTGTATTTCATATTTTGTGGAATAAGTGACTCCCTTTATAAGGTTCCCAACCCTTCCCAGCAATTGCATTCCACCGAAAGTTTCCATGTAGAAAATGCATATCGACCTGCGCCAGCTCCGCCACTTCATCGCCCTTGTCGAGCACCGCAGCTTCGTCGCCGCGGCGGCGGCGGTGAACCTCTCGCAATCGGCCTTCAGCCGCAGCATCCAGACGCTGGAACACAACGTCGGCTGCCGCCTGGTCGACCGCGCCAGCAAGGAGCTGGCGCCGACCCGCCAGGGCCTGCTGGTGCTGGAGCATTCGCGGCGGCTGGTGCATGGGGCGCACAACCTGGTCAACGAGATCAACCAGTTCAATGGCGCCACCACCGGCGTGGTGCGCTTCGGCTCGGGGCCGGCGCCCGCCGGCGGGCTGGTGCCGCGGGCGGTGGCGCGGTTCGTTGCCGAATACCCGGCGGCGCGTACCTGCTTCCAGGTGGACAACTGGCAGGCGCTGAACCGGCGGCTGATCGCCGAGGAGATCGAATTCTTCGTCGCCGATACCCGCCAGTTCGAGGCCGACCCGGACTACCAGGTGCACAAGCTCAAGCCACAGCGCTGGCACTTCTGCTGCCGCCGGGGGCATCCATTGACCGAGCTGGACGAGGTCAGGGCGCGGGACCTGTTCGATTACCCGCTGGCCACCACCTTTCGCCCGCCGAACATCCGCAAGATCCTCAGCGACCTGAGCGGGCGGCAGGATTTTCTGCCCAGCGTGGAGTGCGAGCATGGCTATGCGCTGCTCAATGTTGTGCTGCATTCGGACACCATCGGCATCGCCTGCAGTGCGAACCTGCGGCCCTATGACGGCCTGGTGGCCCTCAAGCTGGTGGACCTGGCGCCGGAGCAGGAAGAGGCGTTCTACACCCGTTATGGGGTGGTGAGCCGGGTGGGGTATGGGTTGTCGGCACTGGCGCAGGGGTTGGTGAGGCAGTTGGTGGCCTGTGATACCGAGTTGTAGCGGATAGGGGCTGCTGCGCAGCCCTTTCGCGGCGCAAGGCCGCTCCTACAGGGGAACAAGATCTCCTGTAGGAGCGGCCTCGTGCCGCGAAAGGGCCGCAAAGCGGCCCCAACGATCTCAGCCCTTGCGCGTGGTCCGGCTCAGTTGCCCATCCACCCCCACCGGCACCTCGCCAGCCAGGGTCACGCGGCGCACGATGCGCGGCTGGGTACCGTAGTCATCCACCGCATAGTGCTGCGTCGCGCGGTTGTCCCAGATCGCCACGTCCCCCGCCTGCCAGCGCCAGCGCACGGTGTTTTCCAGGCGTGTCACATGCCCCTGCAGCAGCGCGAACAGATGCTGCGAGTCCGCCAGCGGGTAACCCTTGATACGTTTGACGAAATGCCCCAGCTGCAACGCCCGCTCGCCGCTGATCGGATGCACCCGCACCACCGGGTGCTCGGTCTCGTAAACCGTCGAGGTAAACACCTTGCGGTAACGCTCCAGCTTGGCCGGATCGACATCCGGCTTCACGCTGGCATAGTCGTATTCGTTGCTGTGCACCGCCCACAGCTTGTCGGCCAGTTCGCGCAGTGGCTCGGGCAGTTCCTGGTAAGCCGCGGCGGTGTTGGCCCACACCGTGTCGCCACCGGCAGCCGGGGCCACCACGCTGCGCAGGATCGAGGCCTTGGGGTAGGCGTCGACGAAGGTCACGTCGGTGTGCCAGGAGTTGGCCCGCTGCCCCTCGGCGCCATCGAGCTGCAGCAGGTAGCTGGTGCCATCGACCACCGGCACCGTGGGGTGGGCGATCGGCTCGCCGAGCAACTGGGCGAAGGCCTCCTGGCCCACGTCGTCCAGGTGCTCCTGGGCCCGGAAGAAGATCACCTTGTGGCGCACCAACGCCGCCTGGATGGCATCGATGGTGGCCGGATCGAGGTCGGCGGACAGCTTGATACCACGGATCTCGGCGCCGATGCGCCCGGCAACGGGGTGGATGTCGAGTTCGAGGGTTTGCGGCGCGGTGGCCAGTGCGGCGTTGCTCATGGTCGTGCTCCTCAGGGTTGTTGTCGGGTCAGCGAGCGGCCTGGACGACCTGGTCCTGGCGCTGGGCGGCATCGATGAAACGCGGTTCGATCCAGTCGGCCACCTGGAAGCCGCGGCGGATCAGGCGCTCCTTGACGGCCAGGTCCACGCCCTGTTGCAGCAGGCCGACGAAGCCGGCATCCAGGCGTGGGTCGAAGTAGTTGGCAAGGTTCTCCTGGGCAAGGTCGTCGCGCAGGATCGCCTTCGGCCAGTTGGCGGTGTTCGCCACCAGGTCCACATAAGCTTCGCGGTTGCGTTCGTCGCGCAGCCACTTCACCGCCTGCTCCTGGGCGTTGACCACCCGCTGCACCAGGTCGGGGTGCTGGCGGATGAACTCGCCGGTACCGAGCAGCACCGCCTGGGTGCTGCCGGCGCCCTTGAGGTCCCGGGAGTTGACCGGCAGCTCGACCAATCCGCGCTCGCGCAGCGACAGCAGGCTGGACAGGCCCCAGGTGGCGTCGATCTGCTTGGCGGCCAGGGCGGCGTTGGCCGCGTTGAAATCGAGGTTGATGACTTTCAGCTCACGTTCGGACAGCCCCTGACTGGCCAGGGCGCTGGCGAACGACAGCTGGTTGGCGGTGCCGCGGAACACCGCTACGCGCTTGCCCTTGAGGTCCTGCAGGCTGTGGATGCCCGAGCCCGGCACCACGCCGAGGTAGCTCTTCACCCCACGCACCCCGGCCGACAGCACACGGGTGTCGAGGCCGTTGGCCTTGCCGATGATCGCGGCCAGGTCGCCCAGGTAGGCGAAGTCCGCCTGGCCGTTGGCCAGGGCCTCGTTGACCACGGGGCCGGCGCCCTTGAAGAAGCGCCAGTCGATACGGATGCCGTCCTTGGCGAACTCTTTCTCCAGCAGTTGCTGGTCGCGAAGCACATCCACCACGCCGCCGGCGCTGGGCTTGCTGCCGGCGCTGAGGTCGGGCACGGCGATGCGGATCACATCCGGCTGGGCGGCATGGGCTGCCACGGGCATGGCGCTCAACACGGCGGCGAGCAACGGGCTGAGCAGATGGCGGAAGGCGGTTTTCATGGCAAGGCTCCTTGGCAGGCTGCCACCGGCGATGGCCGGCGCTATGGGCCAGAAGCTAGGCAGGTCCGGTTAGAACCTACAAAGATCAAAACTTCATTTTTTAGTAACCAGAAGACATAAACCAGGCGTCATGCGGGCCTGCGGCTGGCTTGCAGGAAACGCATGGAAAATATGAGGAAAACGCAACGGGACGGGGCTTTCGCATGCACCGGGCGCATGCTCTTATCTCTTGAGTTTCGCTTGTGACAATTTTTAATTCCATAAGCGAATAAACAAGGAACGGTTTGAGAGGTGCCCTGATGAGCGAAGTCTTGAGCGTAAGCCTACGCCGTCTATGGGGGCCGCTGCGCGGCCCTTTCGCGGCGCAAGGCCGCTCCTACCTGCCGTGGATCGTGCCACTGGCGGTGGCGGCCTTGTGGGTCGTCGCCAGCCGTGAGCACTGGATGAGCGAGCAGATCCTGCCTGCCCCCGCGCTGGTCTGGCAAAGCGCGCTGGAGTTCGGCTCCGGCGAACTCTGGGCTCACCTGTGGATAAGTCTGCAACGCCTGATCTGGGGGTTGCTGGCAGGGATCACCAGTGGCTTGCTGCTGGGTACCTGGCTGGGTGGATCACGGCGGGCGCAGACCCTGGTACTGCCTACCTTCATCGCCCTGGCGCAGATCCCGACCCTGGCCTGGATCCCGCTGTTCATGCTGTTCTTTGGTATCGGCGAACTGCTCAAGCTGGTGGTGCTGGTCAAGGCCGTGGTGGTGCCGGTCACGCTGCATACCCTGGTGGGTGTGCGCGATGCCCAACCTAAACTGCGCGAAGCCGCCGCCGTCCTGCGCCTGCCCCCTCACCTGCTGTTCCTGCGCCTGCTGCTGCCCGCCGCGCTGCCTGCGTTTCTTGCCGGTGTGCGGCTGGCCCTGGCCACCGGCTGGACGTCATTGCTGGCGGTGGAACTGCTGGCCTCCAGCGAAGGCATCGGCTACCTGATGGTCTGGGGGCGGCAGTTGTTCATGCTCGACCTGGTGTTCCTCTGCATCTTGCTGATCGGCCTGGTCGGCGCACTGATGGATCGCGGCTTCTCACGCCTGGAACGCGGCCTGTTGCACTGGCCGCAACCGGCCACGGGCGAACAGCTGCGCGGCCAGGTGCCACGCGGCTGGCAAAGCCTGCTGCTGCCCGCGGGGCTGTTGCTGCTGTGGCAGGCGGCCAACAGCCTTGGCTGGGTCGATGCCAACATCCTCTCTTCACCGCTGGATGTGCTGCGCAGCCTGTACGCAGGCCTGCTCGACGGTTCGTTACCCGAGGCCCTGCGCCTGAGCCTGCAACGCACCCTGGCCGGTCTGCTGCTCGGCGGCGGGGCAGGCTTCGTGCTGGGCCTGCTGCTGGGCCTGTCAGCCAACGCCGAGCGCCTGCTCGGCCCGAGCCTGTCAGCGTTGCGCCAGGTGGCGCTGTTCGCCTGGGTGCCACTGCTGACTGCCTGGTTCGGCCTGGGCGAAGGCGCCAAGCTGGTGTTCGTCGCCTTGGCGGCGTTCTTCCCGCTGCTGATCGCCACCCAGCGCGGCATCGCCAGCCTCCCGCCACAGCTGGGCGAGGCGGCACAGGCCCTGCGCCTGGACCTGCCACACCGGCTGCGCCTGCTGGTGCTGCCCGGCGCCGCCCCGGCGATCTTCGCCGGACTGCGCCTGGCGCTGATCTACGCCTGGCTCGGCACCATCGGTGCCGAGTACTTCATGCCCTCGGACGGCGGCATCGCCAGCCTGATGATCGGCGCCCAGCAATTGTTCCGCATGGACCAGGTGATGGCCGCCATGGTCCTGATCGGCCTGGTCGGCGCCCTGCTCGGCCACCTCGGCCAACGCCTCGAATCGCGCGCCACGCGCTGGAGATCCGCATGAACGCCTTCATCACCCCGGCCCTGCACGCGGCCAACCAACCCGACGCCACGCCGCCGCTGGTCAGTTTCGAGGGGGTCGGCAAGACCTTCAGCGTCGATGGCCAGCCGTTCGAGGCGATCCGCGACTTCGACCTGTCGATCAACGAAGGCGAGTTCATCGCCATCGTCGGCTCCTCCGGCTGCGGCAAGTCCACTCTGCTGCGTCTGCTGGTGGGGCTGGACACCGACTACAGCGGTACGATCCGGGTCGACGGCCAGCCGGTCAACGGCATCGGCGGCGAACGCGGCATCGTGTTCCAGGAGCACCGCCTGTTCCCATGGCTGACGGTGGCGCAAAACATCGGCCTGGGGCTGGTCAACGAGACACTCACCCAGGGCGAGCGCGCCCGGCGCGTGCACGAGTACGTGCAACTGGTGGGCCTGGTCGGCTTCGAATCGGCCTATCCGCACCAGCTGTCCGGCGGCATGGCCCAGCGCGTGGCCATCGCCCGCGGCCTGGTGGCCAGCCCACGGATCCTGCTGCTGGACGAACCCTTCGGCGCCCTCGACGCGCTGACCCGCCAACAGCTGCAGGATGAACTGCTGGCGATTCGCGAACGCTCGGGGATCACCATCCTGCTGGTCACCCACGATGCCGAGGAGGCGACCTACCTGGCCGACCGGGTGGTGGTGCTGGAGCCGAGGCCCGGACGGATCAAGGCGGTGGTGGAAATCGACCTACCGCACCCGCGCCAGCGCACCGGCGTGGCATTGCATGGCTTGCGCGAAAAGGTCCTGCACCAGATCACCGGGGATGGCGGGTATCTCAAGCCTGCGGGACAGCGGGTGGAGGGGCTACGGCCGGAGCTGATCGCGCTGTGACCGGCACCCGCTGTCCCCCCGGGAAAAAACTCCACAGATCAAGGCCATGGACGCCACCGACACAGATGGGTATCATGCGGCCCGTTGCACTCGTAGCTCAGCTGGATAGAGTACTGCCCTCCGAAGGCAGGGGTCGTGGGTTCGAATCCCGCCGAGTGCGCCATGACATCAGCAAAAGCCCCGCTCAGATCGCTCTGGCGGGGCTTTTTCGTTTCCAGGCCTCAGCACTGCACGATGATCTGGCCTTGCAAGTTCCGGAACAATGGTCTCGAGGGGGCTTCTCTGGTGACACGATGCTTATTACAAAAAACGCTAATGATACGCATTTTTGTCATAAACCTGCGGGCCGCGCCGTAGATGAAAGCTTGCACGTTTGTGCAGAAAAGCACATTGCCACCTCTCCCGTGCCGGTGGTCATTGGTGATAGCTTGAGCATCTTCCGTTTGCGTAAACGGTCACCCTCCACCCCTTGCAAAGGAATGCCCACACCCATGCCCTTCACCAAGCTATCCGCCGTATCGCTCCTGCTGGCCAGCGTGGCCATGTTCTCGATCCCGGCCCAGGCCAACCTCTCCCAGCAGCAGTCCGCCGCCATCATCAAGGCCTACGACGGCAGCGACCCGGCCGACTTCAAGCAGTTCCTCGGCAAGCTGGCCGGCAGCGACCTGGCCAAGGCCGCCAAGCTGGACGACACCCTCAAGCTGTACCTGGCCGGCAAGCCGCTGAGCGCCGAGCAGCAGGACGAGATCAACCGCCTGCTGGGCCTTTACACCCGCATCAAGTACGGCAAGGCCGCCAAGGAAACCCTGCGCGAGCTGGTGGAAATCCCGACCGTTCGCAAAGAGGGTGTGCCGCAGCACGAGAACCCTGAGTTCATCAAGATCGCCGACAAGATCAAGGCCCTGGCCGAGGGCTTCGGCCTGACGTTCCGCAACATCGACAACCGCGTCTACGAGATCACCCTCGGTGAAGGCAAGGAAGTGATCGGCATCCACGCCCACGCCGACGTGGTACCGGTCACTCCGGAAAACTGGAAGCTCAAGGACGGCACCAAGCTCGACCCGTTCAAGGTCACCCTGGTGGGCGACCGCATGTATGGCCGCGGCACCGAGGACGACAAGAACGGCATCGTCGTCGCGCTGTACGCGCTGAAGGTGGCCAAGGACGAGAAGCTGCCGCTGGCGCGCCAGTTCAAGCTGTTGGTGGACACCACCGAGGAAACCACCGGCGACGCCATCCCCTACTACTTCGAACGCAACGCCACCCCCGACTACAACCTGGCGCTGGATGGCGGCTACCCGGTGGTGATCGCCGAGAAGGGCTATGGCACCGTCATGGCCACCTTCGCCAAGCGTGCCGGTGACGGCAAAGGCGCCGAGGTGATCAACCTTACCGGCGGCCTGGCCACCAACCAGATCCCCGGCAGCTCGGTGGCGACATTGACCGGCGACAAGCCGGCCGACCTGGCCAAGGCGCTGAACAAGGCCGGTGAGGCCTACGTCAAACGCCATGGCGGCGACTTCAGCATCGACGCCAAGGTCGACGGCAAGCAGGTGCTGCTGACCGTGACCGGCGTGTCGGCGCACTCCTCCGAGCCCGAGTCCGGGGTCAACCCGGTGGCGCGCATGCTCGACTTCCTCAACGGCCTGGGCAAAGACGTACCGCTCAAGCACAACCACATCACCGACGCCGCCCGCTACGCCGCCGACAACTGGGGCCTGGACTACCTGGGCAACAAGCTCGGCGTCGGCTTCAAGGACGACTTCATGGGCCCGCTGACCACCTCGCTGACCTTCGTCGGCCTGGATGACCAGGCGCTGAAGCTGGCCGTGAACCTGCGCATTCCAAAGGGCAAGTCGCTCGACACCCTGAAGGGTGAGATCGCCGGCAAGCTCGATGCGTGGAAGGCCAAGAGCAAGACCCCGGTGGCCTTCGACTACACCCTCGACGAGCCGATGTACCGCAACCCCGAGGGCGAATGGGTCAAGGCCCTGCTGGCCGTGGCCAGCGAGAACCTGGGCATGAAGCACGAGTACGGCACCTCCGCCGGCGCCACCTCGGTGCATGACCTGCCCAATGGCGTGCAGTTCGGCCTGGCCATGCCGGACGTGAAGTACACCGGGCACAACGACAACGAGTTCAAGACCGTGGAGCAGTTCATGCTCGACCTGCAGATCGTCAGCGAGATGGTGGCGCGGATCGGGCAGATGCCGAAGCTCTGAGGTTCTCGTCGCCTTAGGTCCGTCCCTTTCAAGGCTTTTGCGATTTTTGGGATATGGCCGCTCCGATTCAAGATTGCCGGGGTCGCTTTGCGACCCTTTCGCGGCACAAGGCCGCTCCTACAGACGACCGCGCCCTGGTAGGAGCGGCCTTGTGCCGCGAAAGGGCTGCAGCGCGCCCTGGTGGACGCGATGACGTTTTTCAATCACCTCGATGCCGTTTCCTGCATTGCCGTGCAGAGCGCCGTGCCGGATGCTTTATTTACTCCGACACGTCGCGTTTCCACCCACAGAGGCCCGTATGAAGAACGTCGAACAAATCCTCAAAGCCAAGTCCCAGCACCACACCGTCTACACCATCAACCCTGACGACTCGGTGCTGGATGCCTTGAGGCTACTGGCGGAGAAAAACGTCGGTGCACTGCCGGTGGTAGAGAACGATCAGGTAGTGGGAATCGTCAGCGAACGCGACTACGCGCGCAAGCTGGTGCTCAAGGGTCGCTCTTCGGCGGCCACGCCGGTACGCGACATCATGAGCTCTCCGGTGGTTACGGTTGAGCCCAAGCAGAACCTCGAGTACTGCATGAACCTGATGACCAACCGCCATCTGCGCCACCTGCCGGTGGTTCACGAAGGCAAGCTGCTCGGGCTGCTGTCGATCGGCGACCTGGTCAAGGAAACCATTGCCGAACAGGCCAACCTGATCCTGCAGCTGGAACAGTACATCCGCGGTGAATGACCCTGCTCAGTGATAGGCGCGCTCCAGCTCGTCCAGCTGATGGTCGAAGCTGCGCAGGCGCGCCGACCAGGTGTACACCAGCACTTCCAGATCCCGGTTGAGCACGGCGGTGTTGCCGCCGTCACGGGCCGGCGCGTCGCACAGGTCCAGCTGGTAGCGCTCGCGGGCCATGGCCGTGGCCACGCTGGACAGGTCGCGGGCATTGGCCAGCCAGTGATGGTGGTGGTCGTGCACTTCCCGGTCGAGTTCCCGGCACTGGCGCTTGAGGGCGTCCAGGCTCTGCTCCAGCGGCGTGCCCTTGAGCTCGCCCATCACCTCCTCGAAGGTGCGCCCGGAGTGCCAGTAGCTGCCCCAGAAATAGCGGTCGAACACCGTCTCGACCCGGCGCAGGGCGACCTTGGTGTTCCAGATGGTCAGCAACGTTCGCCCCTGGGCGACTTCGCGCCTGTTCAGGTGCAGCTGCTGCCAGGCGATCCACGCCAGGCCGCACAACGCCACCGCCGCGGTCACGGCGGCGGCGGCATAGAGAAACTGCACGGCCTGGTTCATCGTGTGGGTGTGCCGGATACCGTAGAAGTAGCCGGCGGTCAGGGTGCCCAGGATCGTCACGGTGCACCAGAAACCGGGTGCGTAGGGATCTTTCATTGCGCCATCCCCTCTTGTTTTCCCTGAGCATAGCAACGGCCCGATCACCCATCAGGTGCCGCTCGGCGCTTTATTTGCGGGGACGGCGCAGCGCTTCGTTGAGTTGGTCGAACAACTCTGCCCAATCGGCATCCTCAAGGATGCTGTCCCTGAGGAACGAGCGCTGGGACTCGTTCCAGAACGGCGCATCCACCAGCTTCACATCCCCCTTGAGCGGCGAATGACTGGTGATGAACTGGTCGATGCCCAGCGCATCGTCCGGCAGCCCCAGTTGCTTGAACAGTTCGGAAAACTTGTGGATCGGCGCTTCCATGATTCACTCCTATGGCCGGGCCGGTCGTCCACGACGCCAGCTCGGCGTGGGTTGCGAGCATCAGCTCAGTTCGCGCACTTCGGCGTGCGGCACCAGTTTCAAGTATTGCTCCATGCTCATGTGGATAAGGTGATCGTGGTCACCTGCCTCGAGATAGACATCACCCTGGCGGGTAAGGGTCCGGTCGAGCAGCATGGGAATGTTGTAGGCGTCGCCCAGGGCCGGGATGGCGCCGCGTTCGCAGTCGCCGAACAGGCTCGGCAGGTTGCTTTCGCGGGTCAGCTGCCAGGCGCCGGTCATGCGTACCTCGGTCATGTCCAGGTGCCGGTTGGCCGGCAGCACGGCCATGATGTAGTTACCATGGCGGTCATCGAGCATCACCGACTTGGCGACCCGCTCGGCGGGTACGCCGGCCGTTCGCGCCGACTCCAGGCTGGTGGCCGAATGGGGATGGGGAATGATGTCGTAGTCGCAGTTGGCCTGGTCCAGGCGCTGCTGAAGGGTCTTGGCCATACGCATGATGCACCTCCGGTTTTGCCCCCACCCTCAAGTTTAGGCCGTGGCCCGGCAGCCACGGCTAAACTTCAAGGACAGGTCCGCATGAGGTGACGACAGGTGATCGCCCGGCGCTGGTGCGTGCTGCTGTTGCTACTGATCCTCGGCTTCGCCCCGGGCGGCCAGGCCGCGCCCGGCGGCAACGTGTGGCTGCTGAGCGTCGACGATGCCATCGGCCCGGCCAGCGCCGACTACCTGCTGCGCGGACTGGACCAGGCCCAGGCCCAGGGCGCGCAACTGGTGGTGATCCGCCTCGACACCCCCGGCGGGCTCGACAGCGCCATGCGCCAGATCATCAAGGCCATTCTCGCCAGCCCCGTGCCGGTGGCCACCTACGTCGCCCCGGGTGGCGCCAGGGCGGCCAGCGCCGGCACCTACATCCTCTATGCCAGCCACGTGGCGGCCATGGCCCCGGGGACCAACCTGGGCGCGGCGACGCCGGTACAGATCGGCGTCCCCGGCAAGGACGAAAAGCCCGCCGCGAACAACGAACAGGACACTCTCGCCCGCAAGCAGATCAACGACGCCGCGGCCTACATCCGTGGCCTGGCGCAACTGCGCGGGCGCAACGCCGACTGGGCGGAAAAGGCCGTGCGCGAGGCGGTGAGCCTGTCGGCCAGCGAAGCCCAGCGGCTGAAAGTGATCGACCTGGTCGCCGCTGACCTGCCCGACCTGCTGCGCCAGCTCGATGGCCGGACGCTGACCGTCGCCGGCCAGTCAGCATCAATGCAGACCGCCGGAGCCAGTGTGGTGGAGCACCTGCCGGACTGGCGCACTCGCCTGCTGGCAGTAATCACCAACCCCAGCGTGGCGCTGATCCTGATCATGATCGGCGTGTACGGCCTGCTGTTCGAATTCATGAATCCGGGCTCCGGGGTCGGCGGCGTGGTCGGCGGCATCTGCCTGCTGCTGGCGCTGTACGCCCTGCAATTGCTGCCGGTGAGCCACGCCGGGGTGGCGTTGATCCTGCTCGGGGTGGCGTTCATGGTCGCCGAGGCGTTCCTGCCCAGTTTCGGGGTGATCGGCTTCGGCGGCATCGTCGCCTTCGTGGTCGGCGCGGTGATCCTGATGGACACCGACGCCCCTGGCTTTGGCATTCCGCTGACGCTGATCATCAGCCTGGCGGTGCTCTCGGCGCTGTTGCTCGGTGGCGTGCTGGGCATGGCGCTGAAGGCACGCAAGCGCGCCCTGGTCAGCGGCGATGCCGGGCTGGTCGGCAGCCTGGTGACGGTGACCCAGGTCCGCGCGGACAACCCGTTCTGCGGCTCGGTACAGGCCCAGGGCGAACAGTGGCAGGCGCAGTGCGCGACACCGCTGCAGCCGGGCCAGCACGTGCGGGTAACGGCCCGTCATGGCGTGACGCTGGAGGTCAGCGCCACTGCGCCCACGGCGCAAGGAGAGTAGACGATGTTCATGCAATTCGGATTCAGCGCCGTGCTGGTGCTGCTGGGCATACTGCTGCTGTCGGCCCTGCGCATCCTGCGCGAGTACGAGCGCGGCGTGGTGTTCCAGCTCGGGCGCTTCTGGCAGGTCAAGGGCCCAGGGTTGATCATCCTGATTCCCGGTATCCAGCAGATGGTCCGCGTGGACCTGCGCACCGTGGTCCTCGACGTGCCGCCCCAGGATGTGATCACCCGCGATAACGTCTCGGTCAAGGTCAACGCCGTGCTGTACTTTCGCGTGCTCGACCCGCAGAAGGCGATCATCCAGGTCGAAGACTTCCTCACCGCCACCAGCCAGCTGGCCCAGACCACCCTGCGCGCCGTGCTCGGCAAGCACGAGCTGGACGAACTGCTGGCCGAGCGCGAGCAGCTGAACTCGGACATCCGCGAGGTGCTGGACGCGCAGACCGACGCCTGGGGCATCAAGGTGGCCAACGTCGAGATCAAGCACGTCGACCTCAACGAGTCGATGGTCCGCGCCATCGCCCGCCAGGCCGAGGCCGAACGCGAACGACGGGCCAAGGTGATCCATGCCGAAGGCGAGCTGCAGGCGTCGGAGAAACTGATGCAGGCGGCGCAGATGCTGGGCAAGGAGCCGGGGGCGATGCAGTTGCGCTACATGCAGACGCTGGGGTCGATCGCCGGGGACAAGAGCTCGACCATCGTGTTTCCGATGCCGATGGATCTGCTCAAGGGGCTGGTGGACAAGCAGAAATAGCGGCGCGGCATTCGCGGGTATACCACTCCTCTCCAGGACAGTGGCGTACCTGTGGGAGCGGGTTTACCCGCGAATGGCTTCATGCGATTGATCAGATCGGCGCCCGGCGCAGAGTGGCGAGGAACGTCGCCGCACCGATGAACAGCCCGGCAAAGGTGCGGTTCAGACGCTTCTGCTGCTTCGGTGTGCGCAACAGGCGCAGCACCCGCGAAGCCAGCCCGGTGTAGCCCGCCATCACCAGCAGGTCGACACTGATCATGGTCACGGTGATCGCCACATACTGCGGCAGCAACGCCTCGTGCGGGTTGATGAACTGCGGCAGCACCGCCAGCATGAACACCAGCGCCTTGGGGTTGCTGACGTTGACCAGGAAGCCGCGGAACACCAGGCTCAACGGCTTGCCGATCGGCCGCACACCGGACTCGTCGCTCATGTCCATCGGCAGGGCGCGCCATTGCTTGTAGGCGAGGTAGACCAGGTAGGCGACGCCGAACCACTTGATGACCTGGAAGGCAGTGGCCGACGCGGCGAGGATGGCGCCGACGCCGGCGGCGATGATGGCGATCTGCACGATCAGGCCCAGTTGCAGGCCCAGGGCGTTCCAGTAACCACGCCAGAAACCGTACTGCAGCCCGCTGGACATCGAGGCAATGGCCCCGGCGCCCGGCGACAGGCTGATCACCCAGCACGCGGCAAAGAAGGCCAACCACGTTTCCATCGACATCGCACACCTCGCTCGAACAGCTTTTGCAAACCGCTAAACTAAGGTGTTGGCGAAAAAATAACCAGTGGTTTTTGCAGTGTCTCAGCAGGCCTCTTCGCGGGTAAACCGCTGACCACGCCGACCTGCGCGTTCCCTGTAGGAGCGGCCTTGTGCCGCGAATGGGCTGCGAAGCAGCCCCAAGATTTCAGTACTGGCAACGTTGCCGGGGCCGCTTTGCAGCCCATTCGCGGCACAAGGCCGCTCCTACAGACGAATGAGCCAGACTTAATCGGCCTCGATGGCCGGGTCTATGGCTGGAGCAGGTACTTCAGCCCCCCGCCAACGGCGCACGGCCTTCTGGAAGAACTGGCTGTTCGGCACCTGTACCAGCGCCCCACCCGCCTCCGGCGTTTCCATCAGCGTGGTGTACAGCAGGTTGATGGCGATCACCCGGCCTTTCACCCCCGGCTTGTCGAGGGTATCGACCAGCTCGACCACATCGCCGATGCGAAACGGCCCGACGGTGAAGATCAGCACCGCGCACAGCAGGTTGGAGAGCACGCTCCAGATGGCGAAAAACGCCACCGCCGCCACCGCGACAAAGCCCGACAACGCCGTCCACAGCACCGTCGCGGACACCCCCATGCGCTCCAGCACGAACAGCAGCGCGCTGCCCATGATCAGCCAGCGCAGGGCACCGCGCACCGGCACCATCAGCTCGTGCGGCAACGGGTAGCGTTCGCCCAGGCTGCGCAGGCCGCGGGCGACCATGCGCTGCAGGATGAACGCGGCGATCAGGATCAGCAGGATCTGCAGCCCCAGCCAGAACGTGTCCATCCACTGCCCGGGCAGCAGCGAACGCAGCTCCTCCATCAGGACAGCGCCTCGAGCTCGGCCTGCATGCTTTCGAGCGTTTCCAGGGCTTCCATCCAGGCTTCCTCAAGCTCGCCTTCGCGTTGCTTGAGCTTGGTCTGGCGGGCCAACAGATCGCGCAGCTCGTCCTTGCGCGAGGCCTCGTACAGACCGCTGTCGCCCAACGCGGCTTCGATCTCGGCCAGTTGCTGGTGCACCTGGTTGAGTTCGGTCTCCAGCTTGTCAGCCGCCTTCTTGTGCGGCGCCAACTGCTGGCGCAAGGCCGCGGCGGCCTGGCGCTGGGCCTTCTTGTCGGTCTTGTCCGGGTTCGCGGGCGTGCTGCTCACCGGCGCGTTGCGCTGGCGGTACTCGACCAGCCAGCGGCTGTAGTCGTCCAGGTCACCGTCGAAGGTGTCGACCTTGCCGTCGGCCACCAGCAGGAAGTCGTTGGTGGTGCTCTTGAGCAGGTGACGGTCGTGGGACACCACCACCACGGCACCGGCGAACTCCTGCAGGGCCATGGTCAGCGCCAGGCGCATCTCAAGGTCGAGGTGGTTGGTCGGTTCGTCGAGCAGCAGCAGGTTCGGCCGCTCCCAGGCGATCAGCGCCAGGGCCAGGCGGGCCTTTTCGCCACCGGAGAAATTCACCACAGGCTCATCGACACGGTTGCCGTGGAAGTCGAAGCCGCCGAGGAAGTCGCGCAGGGTCTGCTCGCGCTCACCCGGGGCGATGCGCTGCAGGTGCAGCAGCGGGCTGGCCTTGTCGTCCAGCGAGTCGAGCTGGTGCTGGGCGAAGTAACCGACGGCGAGGTTCTCGCCGCGCACCAGGCGCCCGGACAACGGCTGCAGCTCGCCGGCGAGGTTCTTGATCAGGGTCGACTTGCCCGCGCCGTTGGGGCCAAGCAGACCGATGCGCGCACCCGGCGCCAGTTGCAGCTTGACCTTCTCGAGGATGGCCTTGTCGCCATAGCCCAGGCGGCCTTCGGACAGGTCGAGCAAGGGGCTGGAGATCTTCTCCGACTCGCGGAACACGAAGTCGAACGGCGAATCGACATGGGCCGCCGACAACTCCTCCATGCGCTCCAGGGCCTTGATCCGGCTCTGCGCCTGGCGGGCCTTGGTGGCCTGGGCCTTGAAACGGGCGATGTACTTTTCCATGTGCGCGCGCTGCGCCTGCTGCTTCTCGTAGGCCTGCTGCTGTTGCGCCAGGCGTTCGGCGCGGGTGCGCTCGAAGGCGCTGTAGCCGCCCTTGTAGAGATTGAGCTTGCGCTGTTCGACATGCAGCACATGGTCGACCACGGCATCGAGGAAGTCGCGGTCGTGGGAGATCAGCAGCAGCGTGCCCGGGTAGCCCTTGAGCCACTCCTCCAGCCAGAGGATGGCATCGAGGTCCAGGTGGTTGGTGGGCTCGTCGAGCAGCAGCAGGTCGGACGGGCACATCAGTGCCTGGGCCAGGTTCAGGCGCATCCGCCAGCCACCGGAGAAGTCGCCGACGCGGCGGTCCATCTGCTCGTTGCTGAAGCCCAGGCCGGCCAGCAGCTTGCGCGCACGGGCATCGGCGGTGTAGCCGTCGGCGCTGTCCAGCTCACTGTGCAGGCGCGCCAGGGCGGTGCCGTCGTGGGCCTGCTCGGCGGCCGCGAGATCCGCCTGGACCTTGCGCAGGCGGGCATCACCGTCGAGCACATAGTCCACGGCGATGCGGTCGAGGGTGTCGACCTCCTGGCGCATGTGGGCAATGCGCCAGTCGCCGGGCAGCAGGCAATCGCCGGCATCGGGCGACAGCTCACCGCGCAGCAGGGCGAACAGGCTGGATTTGCCGGCGCCGTTGGCGCCGATCAGGCCGGCCTTGTGACCGGTGTGCAGGGTCATCTCGGCGCCTTCTAGCAGGCGCTGGGGACCACGCTGTAAAGTGAGGTTCGATAGTCTGATCATGATGGTCGCGGAGTCTACCAGCTTCGCCGATCACTGGCGCGAGTGAAACCATGCACACCGACCTGTGGAATCACGCCCTGGCCTTGTATGCCCGGCCAGGCGTCGAGGCTGCCAGCCTGGCCCTCCAGGAACTGGGCGGCGATGTCTGCCTGCTGCTCTGCGGCACCTGGCTGCAGGCCCGCGGCGTGGCCGCCGATGAACAGCGGATCGCCGCCCTGCAGGCCCTGGCCGGCCCCTGGCAACGCGATGTGGTGACGCCGCTGCGCGCGCTACGCCGGCAATGGCGCGAGCAGGCGCTGGCCGACCCGCAACTGAGCGTGATGCGTGAGCAGGTGAAGGCGCTGGAGTTGCAGGCTGAACGCACCTTGCTGGAGCGTCTGGAGGCGTTGGCGCACGAGTGGCCTGCGCAAGCGGGCGCCGCGCAGGACTGGCTGACCCGGCTGGCGCCGGACCAGACCCGGGACCACGACGCACTGCATCAGCTGCGCGCCGCGGCCCGTGAGCTTCAGGACGCCGAAGTCGGCGACTGAGCCGGTGTGGCGGTTGCCGCAGGCGTGGCCGCGCTGGTCGCAGGCGTCGGGGTGGCGCTGGCGGTCGGTGTGGCTGGCTTGCTTTCGGCTGGCTTGCTGGCTACAGACTTGGCCGGAGCTTTGGCAGCGGCCGGTTTGGCTGCTGGCTTGGCTGCAGGTTTGGCGGCAGGCTTGGCCGCTACTGGCTTGGCCGGGGCCTTGGCGGCAGCAGGCTTGGCCGCTGGTTTGGCTGCTGGTTTCGCTGCAGCGGTCTTTGCCGGTGCCTTGGCAGCAGCTGGTTTGGCCGCTGGCTTGGCAGCAGGTTTCGCGGCGGCGGTCTTCGCCGGGGCCTTGGCAGTAGCAGGCTTGGCCGCTGGCTTGGCGGCAGGTTTCGCGGCGGCGGTCTTCGCCGGTGCCTTGGCGGCAGCAGGCTTGGCCGCTGGCTTGGCCGCAGGTTTCGCGGCGGCGGTCTTCGCCGGTGCCTTGGCAGCAGCAGGCTTGGCCGCTGGCTTGGCGGCAGGTTTCGCTGCAGCGGTCTTCGCGGGAGCCTTGGCAGCAGCCGGTTTGGCCGCTGGCTTGGCGGCAGGTTTCGCGGCTGCAGTCCTCGCCGGGGCCTTGGCCGCAGCAGGCTTGGCCGCTGGTTTGGCAGCAGGTTTCGCGGCCGCTTTCGGTGCCGCAGTACGCGAGTCCAGGGCCTTGGCGGCCGCCTCACGCACTTTGCCAACACCCTGGGCCAGTTTCAGGCTTTCCTGGGCATCACGCTTGAGTTGCTGGATGTAAGTTCGGGTCTGGGCCTGGCGATCCTTGAGCGAATCGAGCAAGTGTTCAAGTTCACCCGCGGCTTTTTGCGCCTTGCCCTGAGCCTTGGCTTTACCGGCCTTGGCGGCGTCCTGCAACTTCAGGCGAGCGTTATGCAGTTTTTCCTGGGCCTTGCCACGTTGTTTTTCCAACTTGGCCAACAGTTTCTCGGCATCCGCCAGCGCTTGGGAGCAGGCATCTTCCAAATGTTCGAGCAAGCTACCCGAAAGTTGCTGGAGCAGGTGCAACGGCGTACTGACTGCTTTCTTCTTGGCCGACATGGTTTACCTCCTGGCTGACGAGAGTGCGGCTCATACTATGCTTCTGCTGCTACCGCCGCTAGGGCATGTTGACAGTCTCAGTAGCGCCGCGTTGCATGCCTGGGCAAAGTTGTTGTCTTGCAGCTGGAAACAAGTGTAGTTGCCCATTAGTGCACTGCCGATATTTACACATCTTCGCCCAACAACGCTGGCATACTTTGCGCTCTTTACCGCAGGAACCGTCCATGCCTCGTTATCTGATTCTGGGCCTGTGCCTGGTGATGCCGCTCTCCCTGGCCAACGCCGAAACCGCCCCCGCCAACGACAGCGACCTGGCCTACAGCCTTGGTGCCAGCCTGGGCGAGCGCCTGCGCCAGGAAGTCCCCGGCCTGCAGCTCGACGCCCTGGTCGAAGGCCTGCGCCAGGCCTACCAGGGCCAGCCGCCACGCATTGCCAAGTCACGCATGCAGGCCATCCTCGAGCAGCACGAGACGCAAGCCAACGCCGCCGCCGAACAGGCCCAGGTGGACAAGCTGGTGGAAGCGGAGAAACGCTTCATTGCCGGCGAGCGGGCCAAGGCCGGGGTACGCGAGCTGCCCGAGGGCATCCTCTACAGCGAACTGGCCAGCGGCAGCGGCGCGCAACCCAAGGCCAGCGGTCGCGTGCAGGTGCGCTATGTGGGGAAACTGCCGGATGGCACGGTGTTCGACCAGAACCTGCAACCGCAATGGTTCAAGCTGGACTCGGTGATCGAGGGCTGGCAGGTGGCACTGCCACGGATGAAGGCGGGGGCGAAATGGCGCCTGGTGATCCCGTCGGCGCAAGCTTATGGCGCCGACGGTGCGGGTGACCTGATCGCACCCTATACCCCACTGGTGTTCGAGATCGAACTGCTGGACGTGGCCAACTGAATCAGGCCTGCAGCGCGTCCTCTTCCTTGTGCGCGGTATGCAGCACTTCGATGAGGCAGTCCTCCAGCTCGAAGCGTTCTCGCAACAGGCCACCCAGCTTGCCCAGCTTGTCCGCGAAGCGCTCGGGGTCGGTGCACTCGCCCTTCTCGCAATGGTCATTGAAAGCCAGCGCGATCTGGGTGCTGTCATCGATACGCGGGTTGATCTGTGTGGCAAGCTCCAGGGCCTTGGTATCGCCAAAGGCCTTGGCTTCGCTGACCAGCTGCTCGCTGACTTCGAAGTGCCAGGCCGAGACATAGTCGACCAGGAGCGCGCAAAAATCGCGGTTCTTGTCCTTGTCGGCAAAGGCCGGCTTGGCATCGCGCAAGGCGCGGAAGGCATGCACCAACTCCTGGCGCTCCTCCAGCCAACGATCGATCAGCTTGTGAACACCGCCCCAGCGTTCCTGGGCGTTCTGGCAACTATCGAGCATGGCGATCTCTTCCCTTCTGGGTAGATGCCGCTGCACCTCGCGACACAACACCGTGGCACAAAGGTGACGTCAGCAAACGGCATCGAGCAGTTGTATTTTCGGTAAGCGTGCTGGGAGATTATTCCCGTGCGACCTGCCCTTCAAGGTACGCAGCAGACTAAGTTCATACAAGCGTTTAATCCCGCCGTCGGCCACCGCTGGTCGCGCAATCCCAGGTGCATTGCCGTGGATCAACCCGCCGCGTCCTGGCGCAATCGATACAGCACCAGCCACGACAACGGCACCGCCGCCAGCAACAGGAACGCCAGCAGGCTCCATTCCGGCAGGGTCAGGTCGAGGAAGCTCCAGTTGACCGACACGCAGTCCGGGCTGCCCAGCAGGAATGCCTGCAGGATCTCGCTCCACGGGCGTTCGACCACATGCGCCAGGGGCAGGTGGCAACCACTGGCGGGCAGCGGCTCGGCCTGCAGCCAGACATGCCGCCCGGCCAGCAAGGCGCCAGCCAACGCGAACAGCAGCGCCAGCCAGGCAGGCCAGCGGCGGCCGCCAGCGTGGAACATGGCAACCAGGCAGGCCAGCGCAAAACAGCCCAGCATCAGGCGCTGGCTGAAACACAACGCGCAGGGGTCCAGGCCGACCACGTTTTCGAGACGAAACGATGCGACCAGCACCGCCACGGCGGCCAGGAAGGCGGGAAGGAACGAGCTGCGCAAGCAGGCCAGCGACATGGGCAGAAGTGATCCGAAAATGAAGGAAGTGGTGTGAAACGGTAGAGGAAAGGGGCGCTTTGTATCAAGGCGCTACAGTGCAGACAAGTCGCTGAATGGCTAGGGAATCATTTTCGCGGAACGTGGGAATATTCCGACGCGGACGAAGGACGATTCGACGCCCTCTACGCAGAGGGCGTCTTGAGTCATCGCTCATCAGATAATGCAACGCGCCGCTGGCAAAACATCGCACCGGCACAAGCAGGTATGCCCGCGATGCGCGACAGGTCCATCCCTTTCAAGGTCTTTGCGCTTTTTCGGATATGGCCGCTTCAATTCAATATTGCCGGGGCTGCTTTGCAGCCCATTCGCGGCACAAGGCCGCTCCTACAGGATTGCGCGATCACCTGTAGGAGCGGCCTTGTGCCGCGAAAGGGTCGCAAAGCGACCCCGGCGAGTCCAAGTCGAACGCCCCTTCTCAACACCTTGAAAGGGTTGGGTCTCAGGCCCGAACCCCCTCCGGCAGCGGCAACGCCAGCAGGCGCTCATCCAGCAGCCCCAGGCCCTCCTGGAACAGCTGATTGCTGCGCTCGGTCTCGCCGAGACCGGCCAGCAAGCGTGCCAACTCGGCGCAGGTTTCCGGATTACGCTCCAGGCGCAGACTGCTTTCCAGATAGTCCCGCGCCTTGCCCCACAAGCGGTTCTGCAGGCTCAGCCGGCCGAGGGTGAGCAGCAGGCTAGGATCCTGCGGATGCTCCTTCAGCCAGCCTTCGGCCGTCTGCAGCTGGCGCGCCGGATCGTCGCCGCGCACCAGCCCGTAAAGGCGCGCCAGATGGCTTTCGTAGCCGCGCTTGAGCGCGCCGCGAAGCACCTGTTCGGCCTCGCCCTGGGCACCGACCTGACGCAGTTGCTCGGCATAGGCCGACACCAGTTGCGGTTCCTGGCGCTGGGCATTGGTCAGCTGCTGCCAGGCGCGCTCGAGCGCCTGGCGTGCCGTCTGCGGATCCTCGCCACGGGCCGCCGCCAGGCCCAGGTTCTGGCCCCAGGCGCGCTGCTCCAGGTCAGCCAGTTCCGCCGCAGGCAACACCTTGTGCTTGCGCAGGTCCGGCAGCAGGCGGATCAACGCCGGCCAGTCGCCCCTCTCCAGGTGCAGGCGCTGCAACAGGCGCAGCACCTGGGCGTTGTGCGGATGACGCTCCTGCATCGCCTGCAGGGCCTCCAGGGCACCCTCGCTCTCGCCCCGGTCCATCTGCAATTGGGCATGGGTCAGGGCGACGGCGAGCTCGGCCTGGGGCTGGCGTTCCAGGGCGCGTTCGAGCAGATTGTCGCGTTCCTCGACCCGTCCCTGTTCGTTGGCGGCACGCGCGGCGCCGAGGTAGTAGAGCAGCGGCTGGCGGTCGGACTCGGCAGCACGCTGCAAGTGCCGCTGGGCACTGGCCCAGCGCCCCTCGGCCAGGTCCAGCTGGCCTTGCTCGACAGCGATACGGGTGCGGCGGCTGCGATTGCGTCGCGACCACGGGTTGACCACCCCGGACGAAGTCAGCACCAGCCCGACCAGGTAACGCACCAGCAACAGCAGCAGGATGATACCGACCAACGCGCCGAGCGCCGCCCACAGTCCCGACTGGTAGCGGAAGCTGCCGTAGGCGATCAGTACGTAGCCACTGTGCTTGGCGATCGCGATGCCCAGCGCCGCGGCGACGACAATCGCCAATACCGCCAGCAGGTAGACACGCTTCATGGCTTGGCCCCTTCGGCGGCAGCCGGCAGGTGGCGACGCTGGATATAGGCCTGCACTGCGGCCAGGCTCTCGCTCAGGTCAGGCGTGACCACCGACACTGGCTGTTCGGCCAGCTGGTTGAGGTTGTCGAGCATCGCCTTGCTTTGCGGGTTGTCCGGGTTGAAGTTGGCCAGCAACACGCTGCGCGCATCGTCCAGGGCCTGGGCATAGACCTTGGCCTCGCCGTTGAGCGCCGCCCACTGCGCCTGCTCGATGGTCAGGCTCAGGGCCAGGCGCAGCTGGTTGAGCGACTGCCCGGACAGCAACGGGCGCACGTTGTCGTCGGCATTGAACTCGATCTGGAAGTACTTGGAGATCTCGGCCCACCACTGCGACCAGCGGCTGGCGCCATCGCCATCGGCGGTCAGCGCGCCCATGGCGTCAGCCTTGCTGTCGAATTCCGGCGACTGGGCACTGAGCTGCTGCACCAGCTCGCGTTGCGCGGCGAGCTTGAGGAACAGCCCGGTGCGATCCGGCTGCTCGGTGCCGGATAGCGTCGCCAGGCTGCGGGCCAACTGTTCGCGGGCGGCGAAGGCGCCGGGATCGCTCTGCTCGCGAAGGATCTCATCGGCACCTTCGACCAGCGCCTTGGCGCTGGTGATGTCCTGCAACGCCGACAGGCGCAGGGTGGCCAGGCGCAGCAGGTGCTCGGCCTCGGCCAGGCGCCACTCCTTGCGGCTCTCCCCGAGCACGGTCTCCAGGCGCTGGCTCAGGCGTTGCTGGTCGCCCTGCAGTTGCGCCACCAGGCGCCGGCGGTCTTCCAGCTCACTGGCCGCCGGCAGGCTGCCCAGCTGCGCACTGAGCTGCTGCTCACGCTGCTGCAGCGCGTCGGCGCGCTGATTGAGCGCTTGCAGGTGTTCGCCCTGGTCATGCTCGCTGCCTTGCAGCTGGCGGACCTGCCAGGCGCCCCAGCCGCCAACCGCGACGCCGGCGGCGCCCAGCAGCAGGGCCAGTAGCGCCAAGCCGTTGCCGGAGCGTCGGGCGGGTTTGGCGGTGACGGATTGCGACGCTTCTGGCGCCGAGGGCTGTTCGGTGTTGGACAAGACAGTTTCGCTCACGTATCCATCCTTTGCATGGTGGCGCATCGCTCTCTAGCTTAGCGCCTTAAGAGGCAGGCGCAGCGCTTCGCTGCACGGCTGCCAGCAAGGCCGCGGCGCTGGCGCCACGGCAATCCACAATGTCTTTTGCCCCGAGTGCACGGGCCTGCTCGGCCACCCGGGGGCTGGGCACGAACAGCGGCAAGCGGGAAAACCGCGGCCAATCCGCACCTGCCAATCGATGCAAGTGTTCCAGACCCTGCCCACTGCTGACCACCAGGCCATTGAGGCGTTCCCCATCGATGCGCTGGGCGAGGGTCGTGGCGGGGTAGTGCGGCAGGCAGCGGCGATACAATTCCAGATAATCGACACTAGCACCTTGCTCGGCAAGACGCTCGGCCAGCAGTTCACGACCTCCGACACCGCGAACGATAAGGACGCGGGGTGCCGGCACGGCCATAGCCTCGCGCAGGGCGGGCAGTGCGAGCAAGGCTTCGCTGTCATCGCCGGCCGCCGGAAAGGCCACCTGCAACCGGTGCTCCTGAAGGATCCGCGCCGTCGCCTCGCCCACCGTGAACCAACCGGCGGACGGCGGCGTCACCCCTGTCTCGGCGAGCTGCTCCAACAGCAGGCGGGCCGCCGGCTTGCTGACCACGATGATGGCCCGGGCCTCGCCGATCGCCCGCAGGCGCTGCACCTGCTCAGGGCCTGGAGCAATCGCCTCGATCACCAGCAACGGCAGGCTGGCGCTGGCGATGCCCGCGTCGGCCAGGGTCTGCGCCAGCGCCGCACAGTCCTCTTCAGGCCGGGTCAGCAGCAGGCGCCAGGGGCTCACGGGTGGCCGGCCTCGCCGTAGACTTCCTTGAGGATCGCCTCGGCGCCCTGCCCGAGCAGGTCTTCGGCGACCTGCACGCCCAGGCGCTCGGCATCGGCACGCGGCGCCCGGGCCTCGGCCACCAGCAAGATGCCGCCGGAGGGCTGCCCGACCAGGCCGCGCAGCCACAGCTGCTCGCCTTCGAGCACCGCGTAGCAGGCGATCGGCACCTGGCAGCCGCCATTGAGGCGCTTGTTCAGGGCACGCTCGGCCACCACCCGGTCGGCGGTGTCGGCATGGTGCAACGGCGCCAGCAAGGCATGAATCTCGGCGTCGGCGCTGCGGCATTCGATGCCCACCGCGCCCTGGCCGCCCGCCGGCAGGCTGTCATCGACGCTGATGGAGGCAGTGATGCGGTCCTCGAAGCCGAGGCGGATCAGGCCGGCGGCGGCGAGGATGATGGCGTCGTACTCGCCGGCATCGAGCTTGGCCAGGCGGGTGTTGACGTTGCCGCGCAGGAAGCGGATTTCGAGGTCGGGCCGGCGCGCCAGCAACTGGGCTTGGCGGCGCAGGCTGGAAGTGCCGACGATGCTGCCGGCCGGCAAGGCCTCAAGACTGGCGAAGTTGTTGGAAACGAAGGCGTCGCGCGGGTCTTCACGCTCGCAGATGCAGTACAGGCCCAGGCCCTCGGGGAAGTCCATGGGGACATCCTTCATCGAGTGCACGGCGATATCGGCCTCGTTGTCGAGCAGGGCGGTTTCCAGCTCCTTGACGAACAGGCCCTTGCCGCCGATCTTCGCCAGCGGCGCGTCGAGCAGCTTGTCGCCGCGGCTGACCATTGGCACCAGGGTCACCAGAAGGCCGGGATGCGCCTGTTCCAGGCGGGCTTTGACGTATTCGGCCTGCCACAGGGCCAAGGCACTTTTACGGGTGGCAATGCGGATTTCGCGAGTGGACATGAAACGCACCGATCCAGAGAAATACCGCCGATGATAACAGCTCCTCCGGTTGTGCCCGCAGATTCAGATCAGCAATCACGCTCCCTGCACAGTCGATACTGGTCGCGATTTGCGTGGGAGCGGGCTTGGCCCGCGATTGCGATGGCGGATCTTGCACTGCTATCGCGGGGCAAGCCCGCTCCCACGTTCCCTGAGGCCTTTCAGTGCAGGCTCTGCATCATCTTGCGCACCCCCGCCACATGGCGGCGGCTGACGGTCAGGGCGTCGCCTTCCAGGCCCTTGAGATAGAGCTGGAAATGCCCCAGCGGCGTGCGCTGCAGGCGCTCGATGCGCTCACGGGCGACCAGCGCGTTGCGGTGGATGCGCACGAAACGCTCGCCAAACTCGTCCTCCAGGGCCTTGAGCGGTTCATCGAGCAGTACCTCGCCCGCTTCATGGCGCAGGGTGACGTACTTGTGGTCGGCGATGAAGTAGATGACCTGGGGAATGGGGATCAACTCGATGCCTTTGCGGGTACGGGCACTGATATGGCTGCGCGGGCCGCCACCGGCCTCGCCGGCCGGGCGGGTCAGCGCCGCCAGTTGGGCACGGTTGGGTTTTTCCGCCCGGCGCAGGGCGTCGCGCAGGGCCTGGGGCTGGATGGGCTTCTCGACATGGCTCAGGGTGCTGTCCCTGAAGGCTTCGCTGCCGTATTCATCGTCGCCGGTGCAGAACACCACCGCCGGCGGCGACTCGCGCTCGCACAGCCGGGCGGCGACCTGCAGGCCATCGAGGCCCGGCATGCCGATATCCAGCAGCACTACATCGGGCTTTAGGCTTTCGATCAGGGTCAGGGCCTCCTCGCCGTTGGTGGCGCTGGGCTCCATCACGGTGTAACCCTCCAGCTCGCCAAGCAGCCGGCTCAGGCGCTCGCGGCCCAGGGGTTCATCATCAACGATCAGGACATTCATAATTGCGCTGGATTCCTGAGTGAGTCTCGCACGGGTATAGCGTAGACAAGTGTGGGGCGACCGAAACGCGGTCACGCTACAGACCGGTGCGAAGGCCAAAGATTCACTGGTCTGGCAGATTCACCGCCAGTCCTTTGTCCAACTGTAGACGCTCCGTGGAACACTGCCGTTCAATCGTTGAATATGCCGCACCCCCTTGTAACCGGACGATTCTCGCGACCAGCGCCCTGCGGCGGCGGGCGCAACCCTGCTATGATCGCGACACTTTTTCCGTTCACGCCTTCAACGAGTGAATCCATGAGCACCGACAAGACCAATCAGTCCTGGGGCGGCCGCTTCAGTGAGCCCGTCGACGCCTTCGTCGCCCGCTTCACCGCCTCGGTCGATTTCGACAAGCGCCTGTACCGCCACGACATCATGGGTTCGATCGCCCACGCCACCATGCTGGCGCAGGTCGGCGTCCTCACCGATGCCGAGCGCGACACCATCATCGATGGCCTGAAGACCATCCAGGGCGAAATCGAGGCCGGCACCTTCGACTGGCGCGTCGACCTCGAAGACGTGCACATGAACATCGAAGCGCGCCTGACCGACCGCATTGGCATCACCGGCAAGAAGCTGCACACCGGCCGCAGCCGCAACGACCAGGTGGCCACCGACATCCGCCTGTGGCTGCGCGACGAGATCGACCTGATCCTGGCCGAGATCACTCGCCTGCAGCAGGGCCTGCTGGAGCAGGCCGAACGCGAGGCCGAGACCATCATGCCCGGCTTCACCCACCTGCAGACCGCGCAGCCGGTGACCTTCGGCCACCACCTGCTGGCCTGGTTCGAGATGCTCAGCCGCGACTACGAGCGCCTGGTGGATTGCCGCAAGCGCGCCAACCGCATGCCCCTGGGCAGCGCCGCGCTGGCCGGCACCACCTACCCGATCGACCGCGAACTGACCTGCAAGCTGCTGGGCTTCGAAGCCGTGGGCGGCAACTCGCTGGACAGCGTCTCGGACCGCGACTTCGCCATCGAATTCTGCTCGGCGGCGAGCATCGCGATGATGCACCTGTCGCGCTTCTCCGAAGAGCTGGTGCTGTGGACCAGCGCCCAGTTCCAGTTCATCGACCTGCCCGATCGCTTCTGCACCGGCAGCTCGATCATGCCGCAGAAGAAGAACCCGGACGTGCCGGAGCTGGTGCGCGGCAAGAGCGGCCGCGTGTTCGGCGCCCTGACCGGCCTGCTGACCCTGATGAAAGGCCAGCCGCTGGCCTACAACAAGGACAACCAGGAAGATAAGGAGCCGTTGTTCGACGCCGCCGACACCCTGCGCGACTCGCTGCGCGCCTTCGCCGACATGATCCCGGCGATCAAGCCCAAGCACGCGATCATGCGCGAAGCGGCCCTGCGCGGTTTCTCCACCGCCACGGACCTGGCCGACTACCTGGTGCGCCGCGGCCTGCCGTTCCGTGACTGCCACGAGATCGTCGGCCACGCCGTGAAGTACGGCGTCGATACCGGCAAGGACCTGGCCGAGATGAGCCTGGACGAGCTGCGCCAGTTCAGCGACCAGATCGAGCAGGACGTGTTTGCCGTGCTGACCCTGGAAGGCTCGGTCAACGCCCGCAACCACATCGGCGGCACCGCGCCGGCCCAGGTGCGCGCGGCAGTGGTTCGCGGCAAGGCCCTGCTGGCTTCGCGCTAAACCACAATCGCGGGGCAAGTCGCATCGGCGCACCGCCGCTCCCACCAGCCTCGCTCAGGCTCGTGGGAGCGGCGGTGCGCCGATGCGACTTGCCCCGCGATCGTTTGTGGCCTCAGCGCTTGCTCTTGATCATTTCGAGGAACGCCGGCATCGCCGCGTCCTTGTCCGCCACGATCCGCGCCATGTGCGGGTTCTCGCGCAGTTTCTCCAGCAACGCCGTCGCCTGCGGGAAATCCGCCAGGAAGTCGATGTTCAGCACCTTCTTGCCCACCGCGCAGGCCAGGTCGACCGAGAAGCAGAACATCAGGTCGGCGATGGTCAACTGCTCCCCGGCCACGTATGGCTGGAACCGTCCATTGCGCTTGAGGGTGGCGAAGCCTGCCAGCAGGTCCGCCCGCGCCCGCTCCTTGATCAGCGGCTCCACCGCCGCGCCGAAGAACGCCTCGGCGTAGCAGGTACGCGCCGGCAACTCGATATACAGCTCGATCTCCCGCAGCAGCTCGCGGACCTTGGCCTGGCCGAAGGCATCGGCTGGCAGCAGCGCCTTGCCCGGCTGGGTCTGCGCGATGTAGTCGAGGATCACCCCGGTCTCGCTGATGAAACCATGCTCGGTCTGCAGCGCCGGCACCTTGCCACGCGGGCTTTTGGCCAGGGCCTCGGGGGCCTGGCCGCCGAAGAATGGTACCTCTTCGAAGGGCACGCCTTTCTCCAGCAAAGCCAGCTTGACCATGTTGTAGTAGTTGCTGACCGCGAATCCATGAAGCTTGAGCATTGAGACAGCCTCCAAGGCCGTATGGGGTTGGCCCGGCTTTTATAGCCCCCTTCCCCACCCTTGGCCAGCGTCATGCCCGGCGTCGATGACCGGGCATTGCCGGCACGGGCGTGGCACACTGTGCATCCCACCACAGGAGTAACGCCATGAGCGAGCCCACCGACATCGACAATGACGACGAAGACTTCGCCGAGGCGACACTGACCCAGGCCATCGAGAACCAGATCGAAAGCGGCGAGCCGCCGGCGGCCAAGGCCACGTTCAACAAACTGAGCCTGGTCGGCTACGAGCGCGAGGACATCCTCAACCTCATGGCCCACGTGCTGGCCATCGAAATCGACGCCATGCTCGACGAAGACCGCCCGTTCAACACCGAATGGTACGAAACCGCCCTGCGCGCCCTGCCGGAGCTGCCACCTGAGGCGGATCAAGGCGACATCGAATAAACCTGACTACACTCCTGACTTCCATCCTTGTCTCGAAGTCAGGAGTAGCCCATGCCCTTCAACCCCGAACTGATCGCCGAACTGGAAGTGCTTGCCCAGTTCAACCTGGACAGTCACCAGGAAGGCATCAAGGTTTGTAGCGACGCCTCCCCGGCATTGGTCGCCGCAGCCAAGCGCCTGCACGACAAAGGTCTTACTGACCAACCCGACGGCGGCTACCTCACCAGCCTGGGCACTGATGCCGCCGAAAGTATGCAGTTACTCCTCAGGGTGCTTAAAACTCCGCAGCCTGCCTGAGTTCACCAAGCCCGCCCCCGTGGGAGCGGGCTTGCCCCGCGATGAGCCCCAGAGAATCGCTGTAAATCTGACGTCAAAAAGCCACCAACCCCTTATCCGACCGCCCCACTCAGGCTAAACTCGCCAGTGCTCCCCCTGCCTGCCTGAGTGCGCAATGAACCACCCCCATGAAATCCGCCCCGATCTCGACCAAGGCATCGACCGCAAGGAGCTGTCCAAGCTGCGCGCGCGTTTCCTGAAGATCAACCAGGGCCGCCTGGCACGGGCCATGGAGGGGCTGTCCACGCGCCAGCAGCAGGTCCTCACCCTGTTGCCGCTGTTCTTTCACGTCAATCACCCGCTGCTGCCGGGTTATGTCTCGGGCACCACCCCCGCTGGCGTGTCCGGCTTCGAACCCGACAGCGACCTGCTGGCCGAGGCCCAGCGCCTGACCCGCTCGTTCACCTACAAGCCGCGCCACGGCAAGCCGCCGCAACCGATCCACGGCCTGTTCCTGATGGGCAGCCTGGGCACCCTGGCCCAGGCCGAGCAGAGCGACATGGACCTGTGGGTCTGCCACGCCCCCGACCTGGACGAGCAGGCCCTGGCCGACCTGCGGCGCAAATGCCAGCTGCTCGAGGCCTGGGCCACCAGCCAGGGCGCCGAGGCGCACCTGTTCCTGATCGAGCCACGCGGCTTCGTCCAGGGCGAGCGCGACAGCCAGCTCAGCTCCGACGACTGCGGCACCACCCAGCATTACCTGCTCCTCGACGAGTTCTACCGCACCGCCATCTGGCTGGCCGGACGCACGCCGCTGTGGTGGCTGGTGCCGGTCTACCAGGAGCACAACTACCGCGACTACACCCAGACCCTGCTGTCCAAGCGCTTCATCCGCGCCCAGGACGATCTCGACCTCGGCCACCTGGCGCACATCCCGTCGGGCGAGTTCGTCGGCGCCGGGCTGTGGCAGCTGTTCAAGGGCATCGACTCGCCCTACAAGTCGCTGCTCAAGCTGCTGCTCACCGAGGCCTACGCCAGCGAGCACCCGCAGGTGCGCTGCCTGAGCCTGGACTATAAGCAGGCCGTGTTCGCCAACCAGCTGGACCTGGACGAGCTCGACCCCTACGTCATGGTCTACCGGCGCATCGAACGCTACCTGCTCCAGCGTGGCGAATCGGCACGCCTGGAGCTGGCGCGGCGCAGCCTGTACCTGAAGGTGAACAAGAAGCTCAGCGACCTGGGCCGCACCCGCAGCGGCGGCTGGCAGCGCCAGCTGCTCGGGCGCCTGACCGAGGAATGGGGCTGGGACGAGCGCCAGCTGGCGCTGCTCGACAGCCGCAGCCAGTGGAAAGTGCGCCAGGTGGCGGTCGAGCGCCGTGAGCTGGTGGCCGAGCTGAACCACAGCTACCGCTTCCTGACCCAGTTCGCCCGCCTGCAGAACGCCAACAGCCGAGCCGACCAACGCGACCTCAACGTCCTCGGCCGGCGCCTGTACGCCGCCTTCGAGCGTCGGGCCGGCAAGATCGAGGTGATCAACCCGGGCATCGCCCCGGACCTGGCCGAAGACACTCTCACCCTGGTCCACTCGCCCAACCGCAAGGAACCGGGCACCCATCACTGGGGCCTGTACAACGGCAACCTGGGCGTGCACGAGTGGGAACACTTCAGCCCGATCAAGCGCTGCCGCGAGCTGCTCGAGCTGCTCACCTGGGCCCATCGCAATGGCGTGATCGACAGCGGCACACGCCTGGCCCTGCACCCTGGCGCCAGCGACCTCAGCGAGTTCGAGCTGTTCAACCTTGTCGGCAGCCTGCAGCAGAGCATCCCCCTGCCGTTGGAGACGGTCAGCGAGGTGCGCCTGCTGCAACCGAGCGTGGCCGACGAGATCCTGCTGCTGGTGAATGTCGGGGTCGATCCGCTGCGCCATCACCGCGACCTGAATATCCTGATGACCACCGAGCGCACCGACTCGCTGAGCTACGCCGGGGTGCGCGAGAACCTTGTACTGACCCTCGACCAGATCACCCTCAACAGCTGGAACGAGGTGCTGGTGCATCGCTACGACGGCGAGCATGCGCTGATGCGCTGCCTGCGCGACTTCCTCAACAGCCTGGGCCAGCGCAGCCACCGCCCGCGGGTGCGGGTGCGCTGCTACTGCCACAACCGCGCCCAGGCCATCAGCCAGCGGGTCGAGGACATCTTCGACACCGTGCAGCTGCTGCTCGACCAGGGCCTGAATCACCGCTACCTGCTGCAGGTCGCCCAGCACACCCACATCCTCGACTTGCAGCCCGGGCAAGTCACCCTGGCCAGCCTCGCCGACCATGATGCGGTGCTGGCGGCCCTAGGCGAAGAGCGCATCCGCTACAGCCCGCTGCACCTGGACGCCCACGCCTTGCAGGACCACGACCTGCCGCTGGTCCTGGGCCAGGGTCGCCCCGGCTGCATCCAGGTGTTCTACCGTCTGCTCGAAGGCTGGGCCGACCTGTACGTGCTCGACGAGCACAACGCGCTTTGGCAACAACGGTTGCCGTTGCAGGACGAGCAGCACCTGCTGCTGCCGCTGCAACGTTTCCTGCAATCGATGCTGATGCGCCGCGATGCCCAACTGCCCCTGGACAGCCTGCCGCTGGCGTCGCTGGACATCCTTTACTACCAACTGCTGCCTTCAGGCATTGGCAAGGCGCGCAGCCTGGAGCCGCGGCAGACACGGCTGGACAGCCAGAGCCAGGCGCACTACGAGGTCCAGGCGATCCTCCAGACGGGTACCGGCGACGAGGTGCATGTCACGCTCTACTGCGACCAGCAGGAGTTTTCCGAACTGGAGCACGGCGACCAGCTGTATGCCGTGGTCGCCCGGCAGATCCTGGGCCAGCGCCGCAGCAGCGGCCGTTACCGCTGCTACATCACCGACCTCGACCTGTCCGAGCTGCTGGAAGACGAGCAGGGGTCCACCAGCCTGTACCTGCGCTACAAGCGCGAGCTGGAGCAGGCGCTCAACGATGGGCTGGAACAGCTGCAGGCGCGGCTGGAGCCCTGATTTTCTCTGCCTTCACCGATCCCTCTGTAGGAGCGGCCTTGTGCCGCGAAAGGGCCGCGAAGCGGCCCCGGCACTATATGCCCTGGCACAGCAGGTGGGGCCGCTTCGCAGCCCTTTCGCGGCACAAGGCCGCTCCTACAGGGCATTTACGCAGCATCAGAGATCGAAATCCCCCGCCGCCTCCGGCTGGTACTCGACCGCCAGCAGCTCCAGCTTGAGGGTCTTGCCGCCCGGCGCCGGCCAGTCGATCTGGTCGCCCACCGACAACCCCAACAAGGCACAGCCGATTGGCGCGAGGATCGAGACATTGCCCTCGGGGCCGGCATCCTTCGGGTACACCAGGGTCAGGTGATAGTCCTTGCCACTGGCGATCTCGCGGCAGTGCACGCGCGAGTTCATGGTCACCACGCCGGCCGGTACTTCCTCGTGACCCACCACATTCTCGGCACGGTCCAGCTCGTCCTGCAGGGCGAGCACACCCGGGGTGCTTTCATCGAGGTCGTCGAGCAGGCGCTCAAGACGCTGCACGTCCAAGCGGGTGAGGATGAGGGAAGGCTTGGTGCTCATGATCCAGTCAGACTCCTTTGAACAGGCAATTTTCAACAGGCAGATAAAGCAAAACCCCGCCCAAGGGCGGGGTTTGCGAAATGCTGTGGCGTCATCGACGCAGACCCTGACACTACCACAGCGGGGCAAATACTCAAGCCCACACCTTCGTTGTGCCTATGCCGATGCCCGCGATTTCAGGGCCAGCGCCTCACGACAGATCTGCCGGCGCCGCTCGTCATCGGCCGAGCGCCACTCGCGGATATGCTCGACGTGGCGGTGGCAGCCGGTGCAGACCTTGTGCTCATCCAGCCGACATATGCTGATACAAGGTGACGGCACCGCCGGGCTCACGTTGCTGTAGAGCGGCTTGGGTGGCCGGGGCAGGTCGCTCATCTCAGATCTCGTCGAAGTCCAGCTTCTCGCCGGCGCGCTCCCAGACGATGCGCTCGAGCATCTCGCCCAGCAGCTCTTCGCTCTTCTCGCAGACCCACTTGCCGCTCTCTTCGTCGTAGTCGAAGTGGAAGCCGCCGGACTTGTCCGCCAGCCACAGCTGGCGCAGCGGCTCCTGGCGGCTGAAGATCAGCTGGCTGCCGTTGTCGAACTTGACGGTGAGAACGCCGGCGGAGTTCTCCATGTCCAGGTCCATGCCGCTTTCATCGAACAGGTCTTCCAGGGCCTGTTGGGTCGCATCGACCAGGTCGTGGAAACGCGCTTCGCTCAAACTCATTGCAGGGACCTCGAAAAATGGCTGTACACACGCAAGCCGGGCACGATAAGGGCGAACGCCTCAAGCTACAAGCTAATCGCTGTAAGAAAAAGCCGCATGTCCTTCGGTCGCCCACGCCCGCCGAGCGGGGGCGCCCCTTGCATAGGCAATCAGGTGGGCGCTCGGTATACTCGGCCGCAATACTGCATATTTCCAAGGATTTCACCCATGAAACGCCTGATTTCCTCCCTCGCGGCGCTGGTCGCGGTTGCCTGCCTCGTTTCGGCCTGCGGTCAGAAAGGCCCCCTGTACCTGCCTGAAGACGGCAAGGACGGCAAAGGCCCGCGCAAATCGCACCAGCATGCCAAGCCTGTCCAGCCGCAACCGGTGCTGGTGCAGCCGCAAGAGCAGCCAGAAGAGTCGCCCGCGCAGTAAGGAAATCTCATGGACGCATTCAACTACCGCGGCGGCGAGCTGTTCGCGGAAGGGGTGGCCCTGACGGCGATCGCCGAACGCTTCGGCACGCCCACCTACGTGTACTCGCGCGCCCATATCGAGGCCCAGTACCGCAGCTACACCGACGCCCTGCAAGGGGTCGAGCACCTGGTCTGCTTCGCGGTCAAGGCCAACTCCAACCTGGGCGTGCTGAACCTGCTGGCGCGCCTCGGCGCGGGCTTCGACATCGTCTCGGGCGGTGAGCTGGAGCGCGTCCTGGCTGCCGGCGGGCGCGCCGATCGCGTGGTGTTCTCCGGGGTCGGCAAGACCCGTGAAGACATGCGCCGCGCCCTGGAAGTGGGCGTGCACTGCTTCAACGTCGAGTCCACCGACGAGCTCGAGCGCCTCCAGGTCGTTGCCGCCGAAATGGGCAAGACGGCCCCGGTTTCGCTACGTGTGAATCCGGACGTCGACGCCGGCACCCATCCGTACATTTCCACCGGCCTCAAAGAGAACAAGTTCGGCATCGCCATCGCCGACGCCGAGGCAATCTACGTGCGCGCCGCGCAGTTGCCCAACCTGGATGTGGTCGGCGTCGACTGCCACATCGGCTCGCAGCTGACCACCGTCGAGCCCTTCCTCGACGCCCTCGACCGCCTGCTGGTGCTGGTCGATCGCCTGGCCGAGTGCGGCATCCACTTGCGCCACCTGGACCTCGGTGGTGGTGTCGGCGTGCGCTATCGCGACGAACAGCCACCGCTGCTGGCCGACTACATCGCCGCCATTCGCGAGCGCGTCGGCGAGCGTGACCTGACCCTGGTGTTCGAGCCGGGCCGCTACATCGTCGCCAACGGCGGCGTGCTGCTGACCCGCGTGGAATACCTCAAGCACACCGAGCACAAGGACTTCGCCATCATTGACGCGGCCATGAACGACCTGATCCGTCCTGCCCTGTACCAGGCCTGGATGGACGTCAGCGCGGTCAAGCCCCGTGACGGCGAAGGCCGCGCCTACGACCTGGTCGGCCCGATCTGCGAGACCGGCGACTTCCTGGGCAAGGACCGCGTAATGGACCTGGCCGAGGGCGACCTCCTGGCCGTCCGCTCCGCAGGCGCCTATGGTTTCGTCATGAGCTCCAACTACAACACCCGTGGCCGTTGCGCCGAAGTGTTGGTCGATGGTGACCAGGCCTTCGAAGTGCGCCGCCGTGAAACCATTGCCGAACTGTTCGCCGGCGAAAGCCTGCTGCCGGAGTGAACCCATGTTGCTGCGTTTTACCAAGATGCACGGGCTGGGCAACGACTTCATGGTCCTCGACCTGGTCAGCCAGCACGCACACATCCAACCCAAGCACGCCAAGCAATGGGGCGATCGCAATACCGGTATCGGCTTCGACCAGTTGCTGATCGTCGAGGCGCCGAACAATCCGGAAGTGGACTTCCGCTACCGGATCTTCAATGCCGACGGCTCCGAAGTCGAGCAGTGCGGCAACGGCGCGCGCTGCTTCGCCCGCTTCGTGCTGGACAAGCGCCTGACCGCCAAGAAGCGCATTCGCGTCGAGACCAAGGGCGGCATCATCGAGCTCGATGTGCGCAACGACGGCCAGATCTGCGTCGACATGGGCCCGCCGCGCTTCGTGCCGGCCGATATCCCGTTCATTGCCGACGAGCAGGCCAGCAGCTACGCGCTGGAAGTCGATGGCCAGGTGCACCAGATAGCCGCCGTGTCCATGGGCAACCCGCATTCGGTACTGCGCGTCGACGACGTGCGCAGTGCGCCGGTTCATGAGCTGGGGCCGAAGATCGAGCATCACCCGCGCTTCCCGCAGCGGGTCAATGCTGGCTTCATCCAGGTGGTCGACCGCCACCGCGCCAACCTGCGGGTATGGGAGCGTGGCGCCGGCGAGACCCAGGCCTGCGGTACCGGCGCCTGCGCCGCGGCCGTGGCGGCGATCAGCCAGGGCTGGATGGACTCGCCGGTGACCATCGACCTGCCGGGTGGCCGTCTGAGCATCGAGTGGGCAGGCCCTGGCAAACCGGTGCTGATGACCGGCCCTGCAGTCCGCGTGTTCGAAGGACAAGTTCGTCTCTAAGCGAGTATCCGCCATGACCGATCAGCCTAACGTTGCATCCCCGCAGGCCAGTGAGCTCGATGCCGAAGCGGTGGTCGCCTACCTGCGCGACCACCCGACCTTCTTCGCCGAGCACGACGAACTGCTGCTCGAACAGCGCATCCCCCACCAGCGCGGCGATAGCGTGTCGCTGGTGGAGCGCCAGCTCAAGCTGCTGCGCGACCGCAACATCGAGATGCGCCATCGCCTGTCGCAGCTGATGGACGTGGCCCGCGACAACGACCGGCTGTTCGACAAGACCCGCCGGCTGATCCTCGACCTGCTCGACGCCGGCACCCTCGAAGAGGTGGTGATGGCGGTCGAGGACAGCCTGCGCCAGGAATTCCAGGTGCCCTTCGTCAGCCTGATCCTGTTCGGCGAAAACGCCGCGCCCGTGGGCCGCTGGGTCTCCGGTGCCGAGGCGCAACAGGCCATCGGTGGCCTGATCGGCGGCGGCAAGACCATCAGCGGCAGCCTGCGCGAGCATGAGCTGGCCTTCCTGTTCGGTGATGCCCAGCACAAGGAAGTCGGTTCCAGCGCCGTGGCCACCCTCGAGTACCAGGGCCTGCACGGCGTGCTGGCGATCGGCAGCCGCGACCCGCAGCACTACAAGAGCAGCGTCGGCACCCTGTTCCTCAGCTACATCGCCGAGGTGCTTGGCCGCGTGGTGCCGCGCTTCACCCAGACGCTGCGCTCGGTGCGCTGATGGAACGCCAGCTGGAGGCTTATTGCGCTCACCTGCGCAACGAGCGCCAGGTGTCCGAGCACACCCTGCTGGCCTACCGTCGCGACCTCGAGAAAGTCATCGAATTCTGCAACACCCAGGGCATCGCCGGCTGGGGCGCCCTGCAGGTCCAGCAGCTACGCCAGCTGGTCGCCCGCCAGCACCACCATGGCCAGTCCTCGCGCAGCCTGGCGCGCCTGCTTTCGGCGGTGCGCGGCCTGTACCGCTTCCTCAACCGCGAAGGCGATTGCCAGCACGACCCGGCCAACGGCCTGGCGCCGCCCAAGGGTGAGCGGCGCCTGCCCAAGGTGCTGGACACCGACCGCGCCCTGCAACTGCTCGATGGCGGCGTCGACGACGAATTCATCGCCCGTCGCGACCAGGCGATCCTCGAACTGTTCTACTCGTCCGGCCTGCGCCTGTCGGAGCTGACCGGGCTCGACCTTGAACACCTGGACCTGGCCGCCGGGCTGGTGCAGGTGCACGGCAAGGGCGGCAAGAGCCGCGTGTTGCCGGTCGGCCGCAAGGCCCGCGAGGCGATGCAGGCGTGGCTCAAGCTGCGCGGTATCGCCGGCCCACGGGACGGCGCGTTGTTCCTCAGCCGCCAGGGCAAGCGCCTCGGCCCCCGCGCCATCCAGCTGCGGGTGAAGGCCGCCGGCGAGCGCGAGCTCGGCCAGCACCTGCACCCGCACATGCTTCGCCATTCCTTCGCCAGCCACCTGCTGGAATCGTCCCAGGACCTGCGCGCGGTGCAGGAGATGCTCGGTCATGCCGACATCAGTACCACGCAGATCTATACCCACCTGGACTTCCAGCACCTGGCCGCGGTGTACGACAGCGCCCACCCTCGGGCCAAACGCAGCAAGGACACGGACTCATGAGCATCAAGCTGATCACCTTCGACCTGGACGACACCCTCTGGGACACCGCGCCGGTCATCGCCAGCGCCGAAGTCGTCCTGCGCGACTGGCTCGAAGCCAACGCGCCGATCCTCGGCGGCGTGCAGGTGGAGCACCTGTTCGCCATCCGCGAGCGCCTGGTACAGGCCGAGCCGGGCCTCAAGCACCGTATCAGCGCCCTGCGCCGGCGGGTGCTGTTCCACGCCCTGGAAGAGGTCGGCTACAGCGAGAAACACGCCCAGGAGCTGGCCAACGAAGGTTTTGAAGTGTTCCTGCATGCCCGGCACCAGGTCGAGGTGTTCCCCGAGGTGCAGCCGGTGCTGGAGATCCTGCGCCACCACTACACCCTCGGCGTGGTCACCAATGGCAATGCCGACGTGCGCCGCCTGGGACTGGCGGACTACTTCCGCTTCGCCCTGTGCGCCGAGGACCTGGGCATCGGCAAACCGGACCCGGCACCGTTCCTCGAAGCGCTGAAGCGCGGCGAGGTGGACGCGGGGGCGGCGGTGCACGTCGGCGACCACCCGGGCGACGACATCGCTGGCGCCCAGCGCGCCGGGTTGCGGGCGGTGTGGTTCAACCCGCAACACAAGCCCTGGAGCGGCGAGCAAGCGCCGGATGCCGAGATCCAGCGGCTGTCGCAGTTGCCCGATGTGCTCGCGCGCTGGCGCTGAGCAGGCTTCGCTATCCCTGTAGGAGCGGCCTTGTGCCGCGAAAGGGCTGCGCAGCGGCCCCAGGATTTTAGTATCGACAACGACCCTGGGGCCGCTTTGCGACCCTTTCGCGGCACAAGGCCGCTCCTACAGAGACCGTGCCAACCTGACAGGCACAAAAAAGCCCGCAGCGACGGCGGGCTTTTTTGCGTTCAGCCACTCAGATAGGGCGGCTGCCGTACTTGTTGTCCGGCTTCTTGGGCGGATCGGCGACCACGTTGGCCTCCACTTCCTGCACCTTGCCACCGCGCGACAGGAACTCTTCCATCGCCTTGGCCAGCGCATCGCGCTCTTTCTGCTTGGCTTCCATGCTCGGCATCTCGTCTACCGAGACCGCCGCCTTGGACTTGCCCTTGGCCGCCGGAGCCGGGCTGCTGTCGTCGTCGCCGGAGTCTTCCGCGCCGTCGTCAGCCGCTGCCTCAAGGCCTTCATCAGCCTCGTCTTCGTCGCCTACCTCGAGGTCGTCATTTTCCAGATCGTCGTCGCTCATGTTCTACCTCATGACTTGCGAAAAGCAGGTTAGTTATAGACCGGTGCAGCCGTAGACCGGCAGCCACCAGTGAAAATTCAACTGGCCGTGGATTGGCCACTGCCCTGGGTGTCCACCCCCTCATGGGGGGTCCGGCACCCTGCAGGCCCTGCTCCTGGCAAGGCCTGACAAAATTTTTTGAGCCCTTGCTGGCCACAGGCTATTGGCAAGCCTAGCAAAGGGTAGCGAAGTGTGTGGACTACTCGTCCAGCTTCCTTCGGCGCGCATTCTAGCGCGCTCGCAGAAAAAGCAAAGCACCAGAAACACCCGATGGCTTGTAAGTTTTAACCCCAGGTCGCGATCAGCGCAGGGAAACCGTTTGCCCCAGGCCAAACGGTAAATTACAGGCAAAAAAATGCCCGGCGAACCGGGCAAGTTTTCCAGCATCGCGGTTACAGGTTGTAGCCGCGCTCGTTGTGTTGAGCCAGGTCGAGGCCGACCGACTCTTCTTCTTCGCTGACCCGCAGGCCCATCACCAGGTCCAGGACCTTGAGGATCACGTAGGTGACAATGGCGGTGTAGACCACGGTGAAGATCACACCCTTGGCCTGGATCCAGAACTGCGCGGCGATGTCGGTGACCGCGCCGAAACCGCCCAGGGCAGGCGCCGCGAACACACCGGTGAGCAGGGCGCCGATGATCCCGCCGATGCCGTGTACGCCGAAGGCGTCCAGGGAGTCGTCATAGCCCAGCTTGCGCTTGAGGCTGGTGGCGCAGAAGTAGCAGACCACGCCGGACACCAGGCCGATCACCAGCGCGCCCATCGGGCCGACGGTGCCGGCGGCCGGGGTGATGGCGACCAGGCCGGCGACCACGCCCGAGGCGATGCCCAGGGCGCTTGGCTTGCCGTGGAAGATCCACTCGGCGAACATCCAGCCCAGGGCGGCGGCGGCGGTGGCGATCTGGGTCACCAGCATGGCCATGCCGGCGGTGCCGTTGGCGGCAGCGGCGGAACCTGCGTTGAAGCCGAACCAGCCGATCCACAGCATGGCCGCGCCCATCAGGGTGTAGCCCAGGTTGTGCGGGGCCATCGGCGTGGTCGGGTAACCCTTGCGCTTGCCCAGCACCAGGCAGCAGACCAGGCCGGCGATACCGGCGTTGATGTGCACCACGGTGCCGCCGGCGAAGTCCAGCACGCCCCAGTCCCACATCAGCGCGCCGTCACCGCTCCAGACCATGTGCGCGATCGGCGCATAGACCAGGGTGAACCACACGCCCATGAAGATCAGCATGGCCGAGAACTTCATGCGTTCGGCGAAGGCACCGACGATCAGCGCCGGGGTGATGATGGCGAAGGTCATCTGGAAGGTGATGAACACCGCCTCGGGGAACAGCGCGGTGGCCGAGGTCAGGCCCGACGGCGTGACACCGCTGAGGAAGGCCTTGGAGAAGCCACCGATGAAGGAATTGAAGTTGAGCACGCCCTTTTCCATACCGGCGGTATCGAAGGCGAGGCTATAGCCGTAGATGACCCACAGGATGCTGATCAACCCGGTGATGGCGAAACACTGCATCATCACCGACAGCACGTTCTTCGAGCGCACCATGCCGCCGTAGAACAGGGCCAGGCCCGGGATGGTCATGAACAGGACCAGTGCCGTCGAAGTGAGCATCCAGGCGGTGTCGCCGGAGTTCAGCACGGGGGCGGCAGTTTCCTCGGCCAGGGCCAGCCCTGGCATTACGAGGGACAATAGGGCTCCTAGCCCTGCGATCTTGCGCAGAGTCATGTTGTTTTCTCCTGGGGCGTTGGGTTTGGTGAGGCTTTGCTTGGCGCTTAGATCGCGTCGGTATCGGTTTCGCCGGTACGGATGCGGATCGCCTGCTCCAGATTGACCACGAAGATCTTGCCGTCGCCGATCTTGCCGGTGTTGGCCGCCTTGGTGATGGCTTCGATCACCCGATCGAGGTCCTTGTCGTCGATGGCGACATCGATCTTCACCTTGGGCAGGAAATCGACCACATATTCAGCGCCGCGATACAGCTCGGTGTGACCCTTCTGCCGGCCGAAGCCTTTGACTTCGGTCACGGTGATGCCCTGCACGCCGATTTCCGACAGCGACTCGCGCACGTCGTCCAGCTTGAACGGCTTGATGATGGCAGTGACTAGCTTCATGAAACTCTCTCCCGATTTGGTGGACTTGCCCCAGGAAAACAAACCCGTCTCAAGTCTAAGCGCAGCGCCTGGCTTTGTAACGCGTCGTCGGCTCCATCCTCCCCGCCGACGCACGATCCGGCTGTGACGAAGAACCTTCCGGCTCCGCCTGCGCACTGCCTGGTCACAAGGGACTGCATCAGTGCATGGCTCGCTCAGGTCATTGCAGAAACCTTGCCAGTTGGCGCAAGTCACGGGAAAACAGGTAGTTGCGTGAACCGGTAGGGATTGGCCAATCGCCAGCAGGGAAAAAGCGCACAAAATCGGTGCGCGACCTTTGGCCGCCCTGCGCGAAAAGCGTGCAGCGCAAGTGGCCCGGGGGCCCGTGCTACACTGCTGCCCTTTCAGTGATCAGCGGATACCAGACATGCTCGCGCCCAAAGCCTTCCTCGATGCCCTGAGCGACCAGGCATCGCGCCTGTTCAGCGGTGACACCGCCGCGCCCCGCGCCGAACTGGAAAGCCAGTTCAAGGTGCTGATGCAGGGCGCCTTCAGCAAGCTCGACCTGGTCAGCCGCGAGGAATTCGACAGCCAGATGGTGGTGCTGGCCCGCACCCGCGCCCGCCTCGAAGCCCTCGAGCAGCAATTCGCCGAGCTGGAAGCACGGATCGCCCCTCCTCCTCAGGAATAAGCCCTATGAGGTGTCGGACTACAAGCGTATCGCCGTCGGCCTCGCCTCGGGGCTGACCGCCTGGGTTTATGTACGCGCCTGAATGCCTCGGGCGTGGTGATTGATCACACGGAGTGCTTCCCCATGAAAGTCAGTGCACGCAATGTTTTCGAAGGAAAGGTCAGCAAAGTTCAGCCAGGTGCGGTGAATGCCGAAGTCGAGCTGACCCTGGGCGGCGGCGAAAAACTGGTCGCAGTGGTGACCATGGCCAGTCTCAAGAACCTCGACATCAAAGAGGGCAAGCAGGCCATAGCCTTGGTCAAGGCGCCGTGGGTTGTGCTGACGACCGATGCTGGTGGCTACCAGTTCTCTGCACGCAACAGTCTCAAAGGCACCGTGCAGCGCATCGACGACGGTGCAGTGAATGCCGAAGTGGTACTGAAGCTGACCGGGGGTACCGAGCTGTATACCATCGTCACCCGTGATGCTGTGAAGGATCTTGGCCTCAAGCCAGGCGTCGAGGCCACCGCGCTGATCAAGGCCTCGCACATCATCCTGGGCGCCAAGCCCTGAAAGCCGAGGGCGCGTTGCACAGAGAACCGAGTTGATAGCATTACCAGCGTGGGAGCGGGCTTGCCCCGCGATTGCACTTGAGCAACACGCTGGATTAATTCACCTTGCACCAGATGAAACATATTTAAGTTACGCCTTCACGGTTGACTTCCCCGCTATGCTTTGCATAAAGTTCACCCGCCCCGAACAGCGGGCCTTTATGTCAACTCACGAAGAATTCAATGGACACAGTATCTAGTCGCTGTCTGGCAGCCTTTGGCCGCCAGGCACTTGAACCGGAACTCCGGGCCCGCCCCTAGGTCGGGCAAGCCGCGCCAGAGCCTGCTGCTCCGCCGTAGCTTGTCGCCCCGGGTGCCCGCCCGGTCGGAGGCAAGCTCATGAACCTCGATATCGCCATCCCTCGCCTGCGCGCCTGTGCGCACAAGGCCCCGCACCGTCCTGTCCTCGGCTGGGGTCTGACCTCGTCCCTGGAACCGCCCAGTCGATAGCGCGCCCGTTGCTGCCTGCAGTGACGCGCGCCGTGCTGTCCATTCGCTGAACTGACGCCATATAAATCGTCAGAAACTTCCGAACTTTAAGTAATTAAAGTTCGTTGAATTTTTATTGCCCGCCATTTAACAAATGGATTATCCGACCATGGAATCAGCCAGTAGAAAGTTCGCTGCCGATCTTATTTCCGGCATTCGCCAGCGAACACGTAAACGTCGGAAAAACCACGTTTTTCATTGTTTGAATCATTGCGACACGGGACACGTTCACTCACCTTCCCTACCGTGAGTCGACTGTGTGTCGTGCCGCCTCCTGCGGCAGGAGCACAGCCAAATGACCGTAAAAGACCGCAACACCCGCAGCAAAGCCGGCGAAGACACCCGCCTGTCCATGCGCGCCGCCCGCGAGGCACGCAACGGCCTGGCCGTGACCCTGGCCAACCTCGACGCCAGCGAGCTGGGCCTGACCGAGCACGAAGCCGCCAAGCGCCTGCAGCGTGACGGCGCCAACCAAGTCGCCCATGACAAGCCGCAACCGGTCCTGATGCAACTGCTCAAGGCCCTGCACAACCCCTTCATCTACGTGCTGCTCACCCTCGCCGGCATCAGCTTCGTCACCGACTACTGGCTGCCGGTACGCGCAGGCGACATGGAAGAAGCGGACCTGACCAAGGTCATCATCATCATGACCATGGTCAGCCTCAGCAGCCTGCTGCGCTTCTGGCAGGAATACCGCTCAGCCAAGGCCGCCGATGCGCTCAAGGCCATGGTCCGTACCACCGCCACCGTGCTGCGCCGCGAGCGCCACGACCAGCCGGCGCGCCTGCGCGAAGTGCCGATGAACGAACTGGTGGCCGGCGATATCGTGCAACTGGCCGCCGGCGACATGATCCCCGCCGATATCCGCCTGATCGAGTCCCGCGACCTGTTCATCAGCCAGGCCGTACTGACCGGCGAAGCGCTGCCGGTGGAGAAATATGACACCCTCGGCCACGTCGCGCAGAAATCCGCCGCCGACAGCGCCAACGATGAAAACGGCCTGCTGGACCTGCCCAACATCGGCTTCATGGGCACCAACGTGGTCAGCGGCCGCGCCCGCGCCGTGGTTGTTGCCACCGGCAAGCGCACCTACTTCGGTTCGCTGGCCAAGGCCATCGTCGGCTCGCGCAGCCAGACCGCCTTCGACCGTGGGGTGAACAGCGTCAGCCGTCTGCTGATCCGCTTCATGCTGGTAATGGTGCCAGTGGTGTTCATGCTCAACGGCGTGGTCAAGGGCGACTGGAGCGACGCCTTCCTGTTCGCCCTGGCCGTGGCCGTGGGCCTGACCCCGGAAATGCTGCCGATGATCGTCAGCGCCAACCTGGCCAAGGGCGCCGTGGCCATGGCCCGGCGCAAGGTGGTGGTCAAGCGCCTGAACGCCATCCAGAACTTCGGCTCGATGGATGTGCTGTGCACCGACAAGACCGGTACCCTGACCCAGGACCGCATCATCCTCGAGCACCACGTCGACCCCAGCGGTCACAAGGACTCGCGCCTGCTGGAACTGGCCTGGCTCAACAGCCACCACCAGAGCGGCGTGAAGAACCTGATGGACCAGGCCGTGCTACGTTTTGCCGGCGAAGACCAAGGCTTCCAGCCACCCTATGCCTACGCCAAGGTCGACGAGCTGCCCTTCGACTTCATCCGCCGGCGCCTGTCGGTGATCGTCAAGGATGCCCTGGGCGACCACCTGCTGGTGAGCAAGGGCGCCGTCGAGGAAATGCTGGCCATCGCCACCCATGTCGAAGAACGCGGCCAGCGGGTCGTCCTGGATGCCGGGCGACGCCAGCAACTGCTGGATACCGCCAGCGCCTACAACCAGGAGGGCTTCCGCGTGCTGCTGGTTGGCACCCGCGACATTCCGGCCGCCGCCGGCAAGCCCCAGTACCACACCGATGACGAGCGCGAGCTGGTGATCCGGGGCTTCCTGACCTTCCTCGACCCGCCCAAGGAAACCGCCGGCCCGGCCATCGCCGCCCTGCGCGAGATGGGCGTGAAGGTGAAGGTGCTGACCGGCGACAACCCGGTGGTCACCTGCAAGGTCTGCCGCGAAGTGGGCCTTGCGCCCGGCCAGCCGCTGCTCGGCCAGGACATCGAGCGCCTGGACGACACCCAGCTCAAGGCGCTGGTCGAGGAACGCACGGTGTTCGCCAAGCTCACCCCGCTGCAGAAGTCGCGGGTACTCAAGGCGCTGCAGGCCAACGGCCACACCGTGGGCTTCCTTGGCGACGGCATCAACGACGCCCCGGCGCTGCGCGATGCCGACGTGGGCATCTCGGTGGACAGCGGTACCGACATCGCCAAGGAATCGGCCGACATCATCCTCCTGGAAAAGAGCCTGATGGTGCTGGAAGAAGGCGTGCTCAAGGGCCGCGAAACCTTCGGCAACATCATGAAGTACCTGTGCATGACCGCCAGCTCCAACTTCGGCAACGTGTTCTCGGTGCTGGTGGCCAGCGCGTTCATCCCGTTCATGCCGATGCTGGCGATCCACCTGCTGCTGCAGAACCTGATGTACGACTTCTCCCAGCTGTCGCTGCCGTGGGATCGCATGGACAAGGAATTCCTGCGCGAACCACGCAAATGGGATGCCCGCAACATCGGCCGTTTCATGCTGTGGATCGGCCCCACTTCGTCGATTTTCGACATCACCACCTTCGCCCTGATGTGGTACGTGTTCGCCGCCAACAGCGTGGAAATGCAGGCGCTGTTCCAGTCCGGCTGGTTCATCGAGGGCTTGCTGTCGCAAACGCTGGTGGTGCACATGCTGCGCACCCGCAAGGTGCCGTTCTTCCAGAGCACCGCGGCGCTGCCGGTGATCCTGGCCACCGGCCTGGTGATGTGCCTGGGCATCTACATCCCGTTCTCGCCGCTGGGGGCGATGGTCGGGCTGGTGCCGCTGCCTTGGGAATACTTCCCGTGGCTGGCCGCCACCCTGCTGGGCTACTGCCTGGTGGCCCAGGGCATGAAGACCCTGTACATCCGCCGCTTCGGCCAGTGGTTCTGAGGGGGTGGGCATGCGCGTACTGATCTGCGCAGGGCGCAACTACGCCGACAGCCAACGCTGCCGCCAGGCGCTGGACGTCCTCCAGCGCCAGCAACCGATCCGGGTGCTGATCCACGGCGGCAGCCAACACCTGGGCGGCGAGATCGAAGGCTGGGCCCGGGAACAGGGCGCCGACATCGTGCGCTACCCGCCCAACTGGCAGCTACACGGCAAGCTGGCCGAGCGCCTGCGCAACGTCTTCATGCTGCGCGACAGCCGGCCCGACCTGGTGCTGGCGCTGCCGGGCGGCGACGACACCGAGGAGCTGCTGGCGCGGGCGCGGGGTTCGGGGATTCCGGTGCTCTGTGGCAGGCAGCCTCGGGCGGCAGGCGCCAACGGTATTGAGTGCCAGGCCGGACAAAACTCGACGCACTCTTCTCGTCCACCTGCCCAGGAGCACCACTAAGCTTTGCCAGGCCGCAGGATGCGGCCATCACCTGCAAACACGGAGTGCCCATGTCCCTCGCCCTCGTCCACAGCCGCGCCCAGGTGGGCGTGCAGGCCCCCGCCGTCAGCGTCGAAACCCATCTGGCCAACGGCCTGCCCACGCTCACCCTGGTCGGCCTGCCGGAAACCACGGTCAAGGAGAGCAAGGACCGGGTACGCAGCGCCATCGTCAATTCCGGACTGGACTACCCGGCCCGACGCATCACCCAGAGCCTCGCCCCCGCCGACCTGCCCAAGGACGGTGGCCGCTACGACCTGGCCATCGCCCTGGGCATCCTCGCCGCCAATGGCCAGGTGCCGGTAGCCACCCTCGACGATATCGAATGCCTGGGCGAACTGGCCCTGTCGGGTGCATTGCGCCCGGTACAGGGCGTGCTGCCCGCGGCATTGGCGGCCCGGGATGCGGGCCGGGCGTTGGTGGTGCCTCGGGAGAATGCCGAGGAGGCCAGCCTGGCCAGCGGCCTGGTGGTGTATGCAATGGGGCACCTGCGCGAGCTGGTGGCCCACCTGAACGGCCAGCCCGCGCTGTCTCCCTACGCAGCCAATGGCTTGCTGCTGGAACAACGCCCCTATCCGGACCTCAGCGAAGTCCAGGGCCAGATCGCGGCCAAGCGCGCCCTGCTGGTCGCCGCGGCCGGTGCGCACAACCTGCTGTTCACCGGCCCGCCGGGCACCGGCAAGACCCTGCTTGCCAGCCGCCTTCCCGGGCTGCTGCCGCCGCTGGACGAGCGCGAGGCACTGGAGGTGGCGGCGATCCGCTCGGTCAGTGGCCATGCACCGCTCGACAGCTGGCCGCAGAGACCCTTTCGTCACCCCCATCATTCCGCATCCGGCCCGGCATTGGTGGGCGGCGGCAGCCGGCCGCAACCCGGCGAGATCACCCTGGCGCACCATGGCGTGCTGTTTCTCGACGAGCTGCCCGAGTTCGAACGGCGCGTGCTGGAGGTGCTGCGCGAACCGCTGGAGTCCGGCGAGATCGTGGTGGCCCGGGCCAAGGACCGCGTACGTTTTCCGGCGCGCTTCCAGCTGGTGGCGGCCATGAACCCCTGCCCCTGCGGCTACCTGGGCGACCCCACCGGCCGCTGCCGGTGCAGCAGCGAGCAGGTCCAGCGTTATCGCAACAAGCTGTCGGGCCCACTGCTCGACCGCATCGACCTGCACCTGACGGTGGCTCGGGAAAGTACCGTGCTGACCCACCAGCCCAGTGGCGAGACCAGCGCCAGCGTCGGCCAGAGGGTGGCCGAGGCCCGGGCGCTGCAGCAGCGCCGGCAGGGCTGCGCCAACGCCTTCCTCGACCTCAAGGGGCTGCGTCGGCATTGCCCGCTGGAGCCGGTTGACCAGGCCTGGCTGGAGCAGGCCTGCGAACGGCTGACACTGTCGTTGCGGGCGGCGCACCGGCTGCTGAAGGTGGCCCGCACGCTGGCGGACCTGGAGGGCGCGCAATCCATCGCCAGGGCGCACCTGGCGGAAGCGTTGCAGTACCGCCCCGGCGCTTGATGCTGCCCCCCTGTGGGAGCGGGTTTACCCGCGAAACAGACAACGCGGTGCCTGGCACCCGCTTCGCGGGTGTTCGCGGGTAAACCCGCTCCCACAGAAGCTGGCCAAGACGCACTCAATCAGCGTCATAGCGGAAATATATTTTGCGCGCTAAATATTTGCGCGCAATATTCACCTCAAGCAGCAAGCAGTCGCCAACCCCACTCAGCAGAACCCGGAGAACGATCATGACCCTTCGCAAAGCCTTCGCCCTCACCGTCACCACCCTGGCCCTCGGCACCAGCGCCGGCAGCTTCGCCAACGAGGCCACCCCGTACCGCTACGGCATGGACCTGGATATCGCCAAGGTCGTCAGCGTCGATGCACCCGCCAGCGCCCAGGGCCAGACCAGCACCGCCACCCTGACCTACCGCGACAGCAGCGGCCAGCTGCGCGCCGTGAGCTACGTGCAACCCACCGTCCTCGCCAACCAGAACTGAGCCACGGCTCGAACCCTAAAGGAGCTAGAACATGAAACTGTCCCACACCCTGACCGCCGGCCTGTTGGCCCTCGCCGTGAACAGCGCCTTCGCCGCCGGCAGCCCCGGCGTCGAGCACACCACCCAGGGCTTCCTCGAGGCCCTGGCCGCTGGTGGCGGCAAGCCGCTTGAAACCCTCTCGCCCAAGGATGCCCGTGCGGTGTTGAGCGGTGCCCAGGCCGGGGTGAAGGTCGACCTGTCGGGGATCCGCGTCGAACGCCGGACCATCCAGGCCGATGGCCAGCCGCTGGAGATCCGCGTGGTGCGGCCCGAAGGCGCCAAGGGTGAACTGCCAGTGTTCATGTTCTTCCACGGCGGCGGCTGGGTGCTGGGCGACTACCCCACCCACGAACGCCTGATCCGTGACCTGGTGGTGGGCTCCGGTGCTGCGGCGGTGTACGTCGACTACACGCCATCGCCGGAGGCCAAGTTCCCCACCGCGATCAACCAGGCCTACGCCGCCACCCGCTGGGTCGCCGAGCACGGCAAGGAGATTGGCGTGGACGGCAGCCGCCTGGCGGTGGCCGGCAACAGCGTCGGCGGCAACATGGCCGCGGTGGTGGCACTGAAGGCCAAGGAGGCCGGCACGCCCAGGCTGCGCTTCCAGGCCCTGTTGTGGCCGGTGACCGACGCCAACTTCAACAACGCGTCGTATAACCAGTTCGCCGAAGGGCACTTCCTGACCCGCAACATGATGCAGTGGTTCTGGAACAACTACACCACCGACCCGCGCCAGCGCGACGACATCCACGCCTCGCCGCTGCGCGCCAGCCTCGAGCAGTTGAAAGGTCTGCCGCCGGCCCTGGTGCAGACCGCCGAGATGGACGTGCTGCGCGACGAAGGCGAAGCCTATGCCCGCAAGCTCGACGCCGCCGGGGTACCGGTGACCGCCGTGCGCTACAACGGTCTGATCCATGACTACGGCCTGCTCAATGTGCTGAGCACCGTGCCCAGTGTGCGCAGTGCCATGGACCAGGCGGCACAGGCCTTGAAAACCCATCTTCAATAAGTGGCCGATCACCATCGCGGGGCAAGCCCGCTCCCACGCAAGGTGTCAGACCTTCTTCGGAGTGTGCGCAGTGCCATGGACTAGGCGGCGCAGGCCTTGAGAATCCATCTGCAATAAGTGGTTGATCGCCATCGCGGGGCAAGCTCGCTCCCACGCAAGGTAGCTGACCTTCGTGGGAGCGGCGATGCGGCGGCCCGACTTGCCCCGCGATTGATTCGGCAAAGGTCCTACTTTCAGAACGCTGCTTCCTGTAACCCCAGGATTGTCCTGTTTCCCTCCCGGCCCGAAAATGCCCGCCTCTTTCATCGATGGCATAAGCTGTTGCATCAAACGCTGCCGCACGCAGTTCAAGGAGTCCGAGCAATGCCACACGAAGGCAGCCTTCTACAAACCGCCGTCATCTTCCTCCTCGCCGCCGTGGTCGCCGTGCCCCTGGCCAAGCGCCTGCAACTGGGCGCCGTGCTCGGCTACCTGCTGGCCGGCGTGGCCATCGGCCCGCAGGCCCTGGGGCTGATCCGCGACACCGAGAGCGTCGCGCACATCTCCGAGCTGGGCGTTGTCCTACTGCTGTTCATCATCGGCCTGGAGCTGTCGCCCCGGCGCCTGTGGCTGATGCGCAAGTCGGTGTTCGGCGTCGGCACCGCGCAGGTGGTCCTGACCGGCGCGGCGCTCGGCGCCATCGCCCTGTTCGGTTTCAGCCAAAGCCTGCCGGCGGCCATCGTGCTCGGCCTGGGCCTGGCGCTGTCGTCCACCGCCCTGGGCCTGCAGAGCCTGGCCGAGAGCAAGCAGCTCAACGCGCCCCACGGCCGCCTGGCCTTCGCCATCCTGCTGTTCCAGGACATCGCCGCGATCCCACTGATCGCCCTGGTGCCGCTGCTGGCCGCCAGCGGCCCGGACACCAGCCAAGGCGACAGCTTCGAGCATGGCCTGAAGGTATTCGCCAGCATCGCCATCGTCATCGTCGGCGGCCGCTACCTGCTGCGCCCGCTGTTTCGCACCGTTGCCCGCACCGGCCTGCCGGAGGTGTCCACCGCCACCGCGCTGCTGGTGGTGATCGGCACTGCCTGGCTGATGGAGGAAGCCGGTATTTCCATGGCCCTGGGCGCCTTCCTCGCCGGCCTGTTGCTGGCCGACTCCGAATACCGCCACGAACTGGAAGCGCAGATCGAACCGTTCAAGGGCCTGCTGCTGGGGCTGTTCTTCATCAGCGTCGGCATGGGCGCCAACCTGCGCCTGCTGTTGGAAATGCCGCTGGTGCTGCTGGGCATGACCATGCTGTTGATCGCGGTGAAGCTGGTGCTGCTGATCGGCGTCGGCCGCATCGCCGGGGGCCTCAACAGTGCCAGCGCGCTGCGCCTGGGCATGGTGCTGGCCGCCGGTGGCGAATTTGCCTTCGTGGTGTTCAAGCTGGGCAAGGACCAGGGCCTGTTCGACACCCTGACCTACGACCTGCTGCTGATGACCATCACCCTGTCGATGGCCCTAACCCCGCTGCTGATGATCGGCTGCGCCCGCGCCCTCAAGCGTCCGCAACCCGCCCGGGAAGTGCCCGAGCAGTACAAGCAGATCGACGCCGGCACGCCACGGGTGGTGATCGTCGGCATGGGCCGCATGGGCCAGATCGTGGCGCGCATCCTGCGGGCGCAGAAGATCCCCTTCGTCGCCCTGGAAACCTCAGTGGACACCATCGAGATGACCCGCATGTTCGAGCAGGTGCCGGTGTTCTACGGCGACCCATCGCGCACCGAGGTGCTGCATGCGGCCAAGGTCGGCGAAGCCGAGTACGTGATCATCACCATCGATGACCCCGAGGCCGCCACCCGCACGGCCGAGCGGGTCAAGCGCCTGTACCCGCACCTGAAGGTCATTGCCCGGGCGCGCAACCGCCAGCATGTGCACAAGCTGGTGGACGTGGGCGCCGAGCCGATTCGCGAGACCTACCATTCCAGCCTGGAGATGAGCCGGCGGGCGCTGGTCGGGCTGGGGCTGACCGAGGCCCAGGCGGCGGATCGCATCGCCCGGTTCACCGAGCATGACGAGCAGGTGCTGGAGGCCCAGGGGCATGTGCGCGACGACCGGGCCAAGGTGATGCAGACGGCCAAGGAAGCGCGGGTGGAGCTGGAGCGGTTGTTTGCGTCGGATGAGGATTGAGGCTCAGGCGAACGCGAGCCGCTCGATGGGTGGATGCTCGCGGTGCGCGGCCTGCCACAGGTCGTAAGCCGCCTGCTCGGCCAGGTACTGACGGGCACTGCCAAGACCGGCCAGTTCGAGGCGATAGGCCAGGTCGGCTGAAATGGCTGCATGGCCGTTGAGCACTGTGGATAACTGACCACGTGAATAGCCCAGGTGGCGGGCCAGGGAAGAGACGTTCATGCCGATGGCGGGCAGGACGTCTTCGCGCAGGGCTTCGCCGGGGTGGGGTGGGTTGTGCATAGGCATGGTTTCAGCCCCTTAGTGATAGTCCAGATAATCGACCAGCTCGACATCAGTACCGATAAAACGGAACACCAAACGCCAGTTGCCCGAAACATTTACGGCCCAGAAGGTGTCCAAACGCCCCCGCAACGGATGAAGACGATTGCCCGGACGGTCCAGCTCCGAAGGGCTTTGCGCGACATCCAGCGATGCAAGTAAACGCCGCAGACGTGCTACGTGATCAAATCGGACACCTGAGGTATCACCCTGCAGGTGAAGTGATTTCAGGCCTTTGTGCCTGAAACTCCGAATCATGGTTGAAGAAGTGTAAGGCCACACCTTACACCTATCAAGGCTGCTTGAGTCATGATGCGTCCCTGTGGAATGGAAAGAACGCAGTTTGATCACTCAGGCCAACTCGATGAGAGCCCCCGCTCTCTGGAGTTCTTGTCAGATCGTTCCTGAGCTGCTGCGAGTGGCTGGCAACCTCAAGTTAGAACAATCCCAACCACTTCCTACGAGCTCTGCAGACCTTTCCCACTGGGCAGCCTGCAGCCCAAGAAATACCCTACAAAGTCTGTCGATACCCTTCTGATTGTCCGGGGAAATCATGCCCTCTAGGCTGACCGGGTCGCTGTCGGTTCAGCGATCGGGCGTGGAAACCCGGCTGGTTGGTTATCGGATTATCTGTCGTGACGGCAGCTGTACGCGGGAGGCCGCAAAGCCTGCCGGGGTTCTCCGATAACCTGGTTTTCCACCCCGTGTACAGCCGCCACCCTTCGCGTGGAAACGGACGGTGCCGGTCAATTTCTATCGGAGTTTGACCATGAAAAAAATCGTCCCCGACCCACCCCTCCCCGACACCCGCCACCACCCCTTCGGCAAATGCGACGCCGGCCACCCACCGCTGTTCGCGGTAAACCCCAACATCAACGCCCACGACGCCCTGGTGCATGTCGCCGAGTACCTGCGCAGTGCCTACAACGTCGGCTACAAGGCGCTGGAGCATATGGATGAAACCGGCAGGAGCCTGTTGTGGGCCAGCCTGCATGGCATCGAGATGGCCGAAGGCCTGACGGAGGCGATGCTGGAGGGTATTGAGTCGTCCTGAGAAGCAGATCGCATGAGGGCCGCCAAGCGCTTGCCGATGGCCTTGCAGCGCCTATCAGATCGAGCGCCGCCCGCGCGGCGCATCGCGGCACAAGGCCGCTCCTACATCTGTTTCGGGCCAGTCAATCCTGTGCCATTACCGGGTCCGCCTTGTGGGTACGACGCGGTTTCAGCGTGGGCACTACTGGCGCTTCACCTGTCTCAAGACATGCGCCAAGGCGGGCAACCATGGCCTGACAGGTTCGGCACGTTGCAACAAATGTAGGAGCGGCCTTGCGTCGCGATGCGCCGCGCGGGCGGCGCTCGATCTCATAGGCGCTACAACTCTATCGCCCTGCACGCCAGCCCCACCACCCGGTAGACTGCGAACCACCCCCTGCCCCGTCGCGGAGACCGCTCTTGGAAGACCTCAACTCCCTCTACTACTTCACCCAGGTGGTCGAGCACGGTGGCTTTGCCCCGGCCGGACGGGCGCTGGACATGCCCAAGTCCAAGCTCAGCCGGCGCATCGCCGACCTGGAGGAGCGCCTCGGTGTGCGCCTGCTGCACCGCACCAGCCGGCACTGCTCGCTGACCGAGATCGGCCAGGCCTACTACAACCGTTGCCTGGCCATGCGCGTGGAAGCCGAGGGTGCCGCCGAGATCATCGAGCGCAACCGCAGCGAACCACGCGGGCTGGTGCGCATCAGCTGCCCGACCACTCTGCTCAACTCCTGGGTCGGACCGATGCTGACCCGCTACATGCTCAAGTATCCGCAGGTGGAGCTGTTCATCGAGAGCACCAACCGCCGCGTCGATCTGCTGCATGAGGGCTTCGACGTGGCGCTGCGGGTGCGTTTTCCGCCGCTGGAGAACACCGATATGGTGATGAAGGTGCTGAGCAACAGCACCCAGTGCCTGGTCGGCCACCCGTCGTTTCTCGAACAGCTAGCGAAAGGCTTTGACCCGCTGCAACTCAGTGAGCTGCCCAGCGTGCATTGGGGTGGCGCCCAGCGTGAATACCAGTGGGAGCTGTTCCAGGGTGAGGACATGAGCCGCAGCCTGGTGATCCCGCACACGCCGCGGATGGTCACCGACGACCTGTTCGCGCTGCGGCATTTCGTGGTGGCGGGCGTGGGGATCGCGCACCTGCCCAGGGTGGCGGTGCGCGAGGACCTGGCGGCGGGGCGGTTGGTAGAGATGCTGCCGGACTGGCATCCGCGTTGCGGCATCGTGCATGCGATCTTCCCGTCGCGGCGCGGGTTGCTGCCGTCGGTGCGGTCGTTGATCGATCATCTGGCGGAGGAATTCGCCATCAGCGACATGGCTTAGATACTGGGGCTGCGTTGCAGCCCTTTCCGGCCGGTCCGACGCCTCGGCAAGGCCGCTCCTACATGGGAATGCGCTCGCCTGTAGGAGCGGCCTTGTGCCGCGAAAGGGCCGCAAAGCGGCCCCTGGCCCACTCAGAAGGCGAAGCAGGAACAACCCAACGCACCCCAGAAGCCCTGGTAATCACTCACCGGAACACTGGAATGCCGCGCCTTCTCATGGCTGTGGGCATGCACCCCGCACGGCCCGACACACTGGTGCAGCGCCGCCGCCATCGGCGCACCGGCGCGCCAGTGCCCCGGCACCTTGGCCACCGGCGACCACTCCGGCAACACCGGCACCTGCGCAGGGCCCAGCTTGTCGAACTCGGCGGCGCCGTACACCACCTTGCCGTCGACGATGGTCAGCACCGACTCGATGCCCTTGATCGCCTCTTCATCAACGCTGAAGAAGTCCAGCGACAGCGCCGCCAGGTCCGCCAGCTGACCGACCTTGATCTGCCCCTTCTTGCCCTGCTCGCTGGAGAACCAGGCGCTGCCATGGGTGAACAGCTGCAGCGCGGTCTCGCGGCTAAGGCCCTCCGGATACAGTTCCAGCCCGCCGACGGTCTTGCCGCTGACCATCCAGTACAGCGAAGTCCACGGGTTGTAGCTGGACACCCGGGTAGCGTCGGTACCCGCCCCCACCGGCACGCCCATGTCGAGCATGCGCTTGATCGGCGGGGTGTGCTCGGCGGCCTTGGCGCCATAACGGTCAACGAAATACTCACCCTGGAAGGCCATGCGGTCCTGGATGGCGATGCCACCGCCCAGTGCCCGGACCCGCTCGATGTTCTGCGGGGTGATGGTTTCGGCATGGTCGAAGAACCACGGCAGGCCATTGAACGGGATGTCGCGGTTGACCTTCTCGAACACGTCGAGCATGCGCGAGATCGACTCGTCGTAGGTGGCGTGCAGGCGGAACGGCCAGCGCTGCTCGACCAGGTGACGCACCACCGGCTCCAGCTCCTGCTCCATGGTCTGCGGCAGGTCCGGACGCGGCTCGAGGAAGTCCTCGAAGTCGGCGGCGGAGAACACCAGCATCTCGCCGGCGCCGTTGTGGCGCAAGAAGTCGTTGCCGTCGCCCGGCTTGACCTTCTGCGTCCAGTTCTTGAAGTCGGCCAGTTCTTCCTTGGGCTTCTGGGTAAACAGGTTGTAGGCGATGCGCACGGTCAGCTGGTCGTTGTTGGCCAGCTCCTGGATCACCTGGTAGTCGTCCGGGTAGTTCTGGTAGCCGCCGCCGGCATCGATGGCGCTGGTCAGACCCAGGCGGTTGAGCTCGCGCATGAACTGGCGGGTGGAGTTGACCTGGTACTCCAGCGGCAGCTTCGGCCCCTTGGCCAGGGTGGCGTAGAGAATGGTGGCGTTGGGCCTGGCGATGAGCATGCCGGTGGGATTGCCGAACTTGTCGCGCTGGATCTCGCCACCCGGGGGATTGGGCGTGTCCTTGCTGTAGCCCACCGCCCTGAGCGCGGCGCGGTTGAGCAGCGCGCGGTCGTAGAGGTGCAGCAGGAACACCGGGGTGTCCGGCGCGGCCTGGTTGATCTCTTCCAGCGTGGGCATGCGTTTCTCGGCGAACTGGAACTCGTTCCAGCCACCGACCACGCGCACCCACTGCGGGGTCGGCGTGCGCTCGGCCTGGTCCTTGAGCATGCGCAGGGCGTCGGCCAGCGACGGCACGCCTTCCCAGCGCAGTTCGAGGTTGTAGTTCAGGCCGCCGCGGATCAGGTGCAGGTGCGAGTCGTTAAGGCCGGGGATCACCGTGCGCTGCTTGAGATCGATGATCTGCGTGGCGGTCCCCTTGTGGGCCATGGCTTCGGCGTCGCTGCCCACGGCGAGGAACTTGCCGTCCTTGATGGCGACGGCGCTGGCGGTGGGCTTCTCGCGGTCAACGGTGTGCAACTTGCCATTGAACAAGATGAGGTCGGCGGTCATGGGATCTCCTGAAAGGGCGGCATGGGCGGAATCGGTGAACGGCAATGCGCTCCACAGCGCGCCGGCGGCACCGAGCACGGTGCTGGTGGCGAGAAACTTGCGGCGGCTCTGGTCGGTAGGGTCCTGGCTCATGGTGCTCTCCGTCCGGGTGGGTGATCGGCAGGCGGTTGAAGGCTAGCAATGGATCACGGCGGGCGCTCAGCGGCGCAACCAGCCGGCGCAGCGGCGGGTCACCCAGGGCATGATGTAGAACACCACGGGCAAGATGACGAACAGGTTGGTGATCAAGTTGCCGGTGATCTGGCCACCCAGCAGCGGATAGCGGGCAAACAGCGGCGCCAGCAGCTGGGGAATGACCAGGGTCATCGGGCAGATCACCAGGTAGGTCAGCAGGGCCTGTTTCCAGCGCGGCGGTTGCGCGGCGCCGACGCTGGGCGGGGTGAACCAGAACTCCGGGTCATCGTGCACCTGGGTCTGGTCGCCGTCTTCCAGCAGTGGCAGCACTTCACTGATCAGCGCCTGACGCTCGGCAGAGTTGACCCAGGCCTGCAGCAGGCCGGCGTCGGCGAAGCGCACCACGGTGGTGAAGTGGCGACCGCCGTCGTCCGGGCGGATGACATTGACGTCCAGATGACCGGGCTGCTGGCGAGCGGTAGTCACGGCGCGCTTGAGCCAGGTTTCGTAGTGCACCAGCGCCTGGGCACGGACCTTGTGCTGGATCACCAGCGTGACGACGCTGCGGTTGCCTTCGGTTGCGGTGTTCATCGCTGACATTCCCTGGAGATGAGCTGGCCTGCATCCACTGTGCAACAGCAGACGAGCGCTGGATTGGATGGGTGTGCTGCCTTGCCTGGCACCTCGCGGTGCCAGGCTGGCGGCGGCTTACTTGCCGGCGGTCAGGGCGTTGTAGCTGGTGATCAGGTTGCGGTAGTCCGGGATGTGGTTGGAGAACAGCGCGGCCAGCCCTTCGACGTCGTTGCGCCAGTCGCGGTGCAGCTCACAGGCGACGCCGAACCAGGTCATCAGTTGCGCGCCGGCCTGGCTCATGCGGTCGTGGGCAGCATCGCGGGTCATTTCGTTGAAGGTGCCGGAAGCATCGGTGACCACGAACACCTCGAACTCTTCTTCCAGGGCCGCCAGCGCCGGGAAGGCCACGCACACTTCGGTCACCACGCCGGCGATGATCAGCTGCTTCTTGCCGGTGGCCTTCACCGCCTTGACGAAGTCTTCGTTGTCCCAGGCGTTGATCTGGCCGGGGCGAGCGATGTACGGGGCATCCGGGAACAGTTCCTTGAGTTCCGGCACCAGCGGGCCGTTGGGGCCTTGCTCGAAGCTGGTGGTGAGGATGGTCGGCAGGTTGAAGTACTTGGCCAGGTCCGCCAGGGCCAGCACGTTGTTCTTGAAGCGGTCCGGCTCGATGTCGCGGACCAGGGACAGCAGGCCGGCCTGGTGGTCGACCAGCAGTACGGCGGCGTCGTCTTTGTTCAGGCGGTTGTATTTGAAGTTGTTCATTGCCGGTGCTCCTTGGGTTTCGATCTTCAGTGGGGTGGGTGTTTCGCGTTGATGGGAGAAGATTAAAACCAGGACCTTTGTGGCGGTAGATAGTGAAATTTGGCTGTAGCGTTCTATTTCATGAACGATTGGGCGTGCTGGCTTCTTCGCGGGTAAACCCGCTCCCACAGGGATCGCACAGGCCTTGAAGGCGGCGAAGAACCTGTGGGAGCGGGTTTACCCGCGAAGAGGCCATCAGCACTATCGCCACCCCATTGCCTGCCACCCCAACCTGCTCTATTACTACCCACAGCCCTCCCCCGCACCGAGACCACCATGCTGGCGTTCATCCAGTCATACCCGCTGTTGCTCGGCACCTTGCTGATCCTGCTCGACCTGCTGCTGTGGCAGCTGATTCCGCTGCACCACCGGGCCTGGCGCATCGCCACGCGGCTGGTGTGCTTCCTGGTGTTCAGCACGGTGCTAATGACGGCGGGCATGAGCCCGCTGCAACCGCCGCCCTGGGCCGACGATGTGCCGCGCAACCTGATGGCCACGGTGCTGGCGATCGGCTGGTGGCTGTTCGGCGCACGCACGGTGACGGTGGTGTTCGGCCTGTTGCTGGTGGCACGCGGCAGCCACGGCGGGCGCCTGCTGCAGGATGTGGTCGGGGCGCTGATCTTCCTGGTCGCGGCGGTGGCGGCGGCGGCCTATGTGATGCAATTGCCGGTCAAGGGCCTGCTGGCGACCTCCGGGGTGATGGCCATCGTCATCGGCCTGGCGTTGCAGAGCACCCTGGCCGACGTGTTCTCCGGCATCGTGCTGAACACCACGCGGCCCTACCAGATCGGCGACGCGATCTCGATCGACGGCACCGAGGGCAAGGTGGTCGACATCGACTGGCGCGCCACCCGCCTGATCACCGGCAACAGCAGCCTGGCGGTGATCCCCAACTCGGTGGCGGCCAAGGCCAAGATCCTCAATTTCAGCCGCCCGGCCGAAGTGCATGGGGTGTCGATCAGCGTGGTGGTGCCAGCCAAGGTGCGTCCGCAGCGGGTGTTCGATGCGCTGGAAAAGACCCTGCAGGGCACCAGCATCCTGCTCGACAAGCCGGCGCCCAAGGTCACGGTGAAGGCTTCGAGCCTGGAGTCAGTGGAGTACGAAGCCAGTGGTTTCATCGCCGAGATGTCACGCAAGACCGAGGTGCGCAACCAGCTGTTCGACCTGGCCCACCGCCACCTGGAAGCCAGCGGCGTGACCTGGAATACCGAGCTCGGCGCCCCCGTGCGCAGCCGCCAGCGCGAGCTGCTGGAGGAGGTGCGGGTGTTCCGCTCACTGAGCAACGAAGAGCGCGATGCCCTGAGCCAGCGCATGACCACGGTGGAGTACCTGGCCGACCAGGTCATCCTCGGCATCGGCGAGCGCTCGGAGCATGTGCTGCTGATCAGCCGTGGCGTGGTGCTGGCCTCGGTGCGCGACGGCGAGCGGTTGATCGAAGGCGGGCGCATGGGACCTGGGGAGGTGCTGGGGCTGGAGGGGCTGGTGGACGACGAGGCGTCTCCGGTCGAGTTCCGCGCCCTGAGCAGCTGCATGCTCTATCGCATCGACAAGGAACAGGTACGCGGTTGCCTGACCGAGAGCGGGGATGTGAAGTCGGCGCTGACCAAGCTGCAGCGGTTCCGCCGACAGAAGCGCGAGTCACTGCTGCTGCAGAAGCCGGCGGTGGTGAAGAAAGGTGGGTTCCTGAGTTGGTTGCATAAATGAGCCTATCGCGGGGCAAGCCCGCTCCCACGTTCCTGGCTGCCCCAAGGGTTATCCAGCCTGTACAGCGTGGGAGCGGGCTTGCCCCGCGATAGCGATTACAACACCACCCGCAGACACTGCCCCGCGTGATACAGCGAGAACCCCGACTCGTAGAACGCCGTGCGCAGCGACGGCGCGCTCACCGGCCTCATCGGCGAGAACGGAATCGGCAGGCTGTCCGGATCATCCTTGAGCAGAAACTCGGCAAACGCCCGGCCGATCACCGTGCCGGTGGTGTTGCCGCGCCCGTTGTAGCCGGTCACCGCCACCAGCCCCGGCGCCGGTTCGAACAGGCGCATCAGGTGGTCCGGGGTGAAGTCGATGCAACCGGTCCAGTGCATCTCCCACTCGACCTTGCCCAGCGCCGGGTAGTAGTGGCTCTGGATACGGTCGGCCCAGCTGCGCACGAACCACGCCGGCTTGTTGTCGACCCGGCCGAGGCTGCCGAGCAGCAGGCGGCCCTGGTCGTCGCGGCGGATGCTGCTGAGCACGGTGCGGGTGTCCCACGAGCCCTGGCCATGGGGCAGGACCTTGTCGGCGGCGGCGCCGTGCAGGGGCTTGGAGGCGACCTGGTAGTAATAGCCGCGGAAGAAGTGCTTCTGCAGGTTGCTCCAGTCGCCTTCGGTGTAGGCGCCAGTGGAAATCACCACCTTGTCGGCGCGCACCGCGCCGCGCGCAGTCTTCACTCGCCAGGCATCGCCGTCGCGCTCCAGCCCTTCGACCGAGGACTGCTGGAACAGCTTGCCGCCCAGCCGGTTCACGGCGGCGGCCAGGCCTTGTGTATAGCCCATGGGGTTGATGGTGCCAGCGCGGCGGTCGAGCAGCGCGGCGGAAATCTTGTCGGTACCGCAGTATTCCTGGCATTGCGCGCCGGTCAGCAGCTCGACGTCGGCGCCGCGCCGGGTCCATTGCTGGTGGCGGGCCTCGAGGTCGGCGATGCCGGTGGCGTTGTGCGCCATGTGCAGGGTGCCCTGGTGCCGGGCCTGGCAGTCGATCCCCAACCGCTCGATCATGGCGAACACTTCACCCGGGGCCTCGCCGAGCACCTTGTTCAGGCGGCTGCCCTGCTTGTGGCCGAGGGTGGCCTCGACGTCGTCGGGGCGGATCCAGGTGCCGGCGTTGACCAGGCCGACGTTGCGCCCCGAGCCGCCGTGGCCGATCTTCCAGGCCTCCAGCAGGATCACCGACTTGCCCTGCTCCAGCAGGTGGATCGCCGCAGACAGGCCGGTGATGCCGCCGCCGATCACACAGACATCGGCCTTGTGCTCGCCGGCCAGGGCATGAGCGGCGACGGTCGGCTGGGTGACGTGTTCCCACAGGCATTCTTGACGCAGTTCGGACATGGCCCGGCTCCAGCGATATTATTCTTGTTGCAGTTGAAAGCAGCGTGAAGCGGCCTTCGTGGGAGCGGGCTTGCCCCGCGATGGCGTCGTCTGATCGTACGCTATCGCGGGGCAAGCCCGCTCCCACGAGGTTCAATCGAAGACGATGCCCTGCGCCAGCGGCAACTCACGCGAATAGTTCACGGTATTGGTCTGCCGGCGCATGTAACCCTTCCAGGCATCCGACCCGGACTCACGCCCGCCCCCGGTCTCTTTCTCACCCCCGAACGCCCCGCCGATCTCCGCCCCGCTGGTGCCAATGTTGACGTTGGCGATGCCGCAATCGCTGCCCGAAGCGCTCTGGAAGCGCTCGGCCTCGCGAATGTCGGTGGTGAAGATGCACGACGACAGGCCTTGCGGCACCTCGTTGTTCAGGCGCAGGGCCTCTTCGAAGTCGTCGTAGGCCAGCACGTAGAGGATCGGCGCGAAGGTCTCATGGCGCACCACGTCGCTCTGGGCCGGCATCTCGGCAATGGCCGGCGACACGTAGTAGGCGTTCGGATACTGCTCGGCCAGCTGGCGCTCGCCACCGAACACCTGGCCGCCCTCGTCGCGGGCCTTGGCCAGCGCGCCCTGCATGGCATCGAACGACTGCTTGTCGATCAGCGGGCCGACCAGGTTGTCCTTGCGCGGGTCGCCGATGCGCACCTTGCCGTAGGCGGCTTTGACCCGGGCGACCACTTCGTCCTTGATTGAACGGTGGACGATCAGGCGGCGCAGGGTGGTGCAGCGCTGGCCGGCGGTGCCGACCGCCGAGAACAGGATACCGCGCACGGCCAGGTCGAGGTCGGCGCTCGGGGCCAGGATCATGGCGTTGTTGCCGCCCAGCTCGAGGATGCTGCGCCCGAATCGCGCGGCGACCCGCGGGCCGACTTCACGGCCCATGCGGGTGCTGCCGGTGGCGCTGACCAGCGGCACACGTGGGTCGTCGACCAGGGCTTCGCCTGCTTCGCGGCCACCGATCACCAGTTGCGCCAGGCCAGCCGGCGCATCGCCGAAGGCTTTCACGGCCTTGTCGAACAGTGCCTGGCAGGCCAGGGCGGTCAGCGGAGTCTTCTCGGACGGTTTCCACACCACGGCGTTACCGGCCACCAGCGCCAGCGCGGTGTTCCACGCCCATACCGCCACCGGGAAGTTGAAGGCGCTGATCACCCCCACTACACCCAGCGGGTGCCAGGTTTCACGCATGTGGTGGCCCGGGCGCTCGGAGGCGATGGTCAGGCCGTACAGCTGGCGCGACAGGCCGACGGCGAAGTCGCAGATGTCGATCATTTCCTGCACTTCGCCCAGGCCTTCCTGGGTGATCTTGCCGGCTTCGATTGAGACCAATTCACCGAGGTCGGCCTTGTGCTCGCGCAGCACCTCGCCAAACAGGCGCACCAGTTCGCCGCGACGCGGGGCCGGCACGCTGCGCCAGGTTTCGAAGGCCTGTTGCGCCTGGTCGATGCGGGCAATGGTGTCGGCCTTGCCGAGCAGCTTCACCGAAGCGATGCGGCTGCCGTCGATCGGGGTATGAACAGGGTAGTCACCCTGGGTGTGAGCCGCGGCGGCAACGCCAAGACGCTCGAGCAGTGCAGCAACCATTGTGCTTCTCCTTTCATCGGGTGAAGGGGTGGAAAAGGATGTGGGTCAGTATTAATCCGATTACACAGGTGCAACAAACGACCTTTATTCCGCATATCATTCCGCCAGGTAATGATTTCAGCCGCCGAGACCGCTTATGTCCAAACGCCTGGTTCCGTCCATGACCGCCCTGCAGTGCTTCGAGGCCGCAGCCCGCCACCTGAGCTTCACCCGTGCCGCCGAGGAGCTGCACCTGACCCAGAGCGCGGTGAGCAAGCAGGTGGCGCAGCTCGAGGAGATGCTGCGCCACCACTTGTTCCTGCGCATCCGCCGACGCCTGCAACTGACCCCCGCCGGCAGCCTGTACCTGGCCGAGGTGAACAAGATCCTCACCCAGGTGGACATGTCCAGCCGCTATGTCCTGAGCTATGGCTCGCAGACCGAAGTATTGAAGGTAGCCACTCAACCGAGTTTCGGCGTGCGCTGGCTGATTCCGCACCTCAAGGGCTTCGGCAAGCGCCACCCGAATATCCACCTGGATATCCGCAACGAAATGGAGCCGTTCGCCCTGTTGCAGGGGTCGGCCGACGTGGTGTTCTTCTATGGCCAGGGTACCTGGCCCGGGGCGACCTGCGTCGAGCTGTTCGGCGAAGAGGTGGTGCCGGTGTGCGCGCCGGAGCTGTTGCAAGGGCGCACACTGCCTGACGCGGGTGCGGTGGCGGAGCTGGTATTGCTGCAGAGCACCTCGCGCCCGGAGGCCTGGCACGCGTGGTTCCTGGAGCAAGGGCTGCACACCGACAACAGCTACCACGGGCCGCGCTTCGACACCTTCTACATGGCCTTGAGCGCGGCGCAGGCTGGGTGCGGGGTGGCGCTGGTGCCGCGTTACCTGGTGGCCCGGGAGCTGGCCGAGGGCAGCCTGGTGCTGGCCTGGGACCATGCAATGAAGAGCAATGGCGCGCATTACCTGGCGTATGCCGAGCATGCGGCGGAGGTGCCGAAGGTGCGGGCGTTGGTGGAGTGGGTTCGGGAACAACTGCAGGCTTGAGATCGCCGGGGCCGCTTTGCGGCCCTTTCGCGGCACAAGGCCGCTCCTACATGGGAACGCGCTCGCCTGTAGGAGCGGCCTTGTGCCGCGAAAGGGCTGCAAAGCAGCCCCATGGCCCTCAAGGTCGATCAAAAAAGGAATGAAACCCGCACTTTTTTTCGCTTGTACGCCGGCTCCATTCCCAGTTTTCATGTAAGTGTCCTCCACTCACCCAGGAAGCTTGCGATGCCCGCCCATGATTTCGTCAGCCCCGACAGCATCCGCGCGCAGTTCTCTGCCGCCATGTCGCTCATGTACAAGCAGGAAGTCCCCCTGTACGGCACGCTGCTCGAGCTGGTGAGTGAGACCAACCAGCAGGTCATGGCCGCACAGCCCAAGGTGGCCGAGGCCTTGCGCTGGACCGGCGAGATCGAACGCCTCGACCAGGAGCGCCACGGCGCCATCCGCGTGGGCACCGCCGAGGAACTGGCCACCATCGCACGCCTGTTCGCGGTGATGGGCATGCAGCCGGTCGGCTACTACGACCTGAGCTCGGCTGGCGTACCGGTGCACTCCACCGCATTTCGCGCCGTGCACGAACAGTCGCTGCACATCAGCCCGTTCCGCGTGTTCACCTCGCTGCTGCGCCTGGAGCTGATCGACAACCCGCAACTGCGCGCACTGGCCCAGGGCATCCTGGAGAAACGGCAGATCTTCACCCCCCGCGTACTCGAACTGATCGCCCAATGCGAACGCGACGGCGGCCTGGGCGCGAGCGATGCCGAGACCTTCGTCCAGGAGGCGCTGCACACCTTCCGCTGGCACCAGGACGCCACGGTCAGCGCCGAGCAGTACCAACAGTTGCACGACCAGCACCGGCTGATTGCCGACGTAGTGGCATTCAAAGGCCCGCATATCAACCACCTGACCCCGCGCACCCTGGACATCGACGCGATCCAGCTCGGCATGCCGGCCAAGGGCATCCCGCCCAAAGCCGTGATCGAAGGGCCGCCCACCCGGCGCCAGCCGATCCTGCTGCGCCAGACCAGCTTCAAGGCCCTGCAGGAAAAGGTCGCCTTCAGCGATGCCCAGGGCAGCCACACGGCGCGCTTCGGCGAGATCGAACAGCGCGGCGCGGCGCTGACGCCCAAGGGGCGCCAGCTGTACGACCGTCTTCTGGATGCGACCCGCGCAGCCCTGGGCGGCGCGCCGGCGGAGGCCAATGCCGAGCGATATATGGCGCTGCTCGCGGAGCACTTCGCCGAGTTTCCGGATGACCTGGGGCAGATGCGCGAGCAGGGGCTGGCGTACTTCCGCTACTTCGCCACCGAGAAAGGCCTGGCCGAGCGTGGGCAACAGGATCGCCCGACCACCCTGCAGGGGTTGATCGACGCCGGGCACGTGCATTTCGAGGCGCTGGTGTACGAGGATTTCCTGCCGGTGAGCGCGGCGGGGATCTTCCAGTCCAACCTGGGGGATGATGGGCAGGCCGACTATGGCAGCAACGCCAACCGCGAAGCCTTCGAGCAGGCGCTGGGGTTGCAGGTGCAGGATGAGCTGGCGCTGTATGCGCAGAGCGAGCGCAGGTCGTTGCAGGCGTGTGCGCAGGCGTTGGGTCTGGGGACTCTGTAGGGTTTGAAACTGCTGGGGCCGCTTCGCGGCCCTTTCGCGGCACAAGGCCGCTCCTACATGGGAACGCGCTCGCCTGTAGGAGCGGCCTTGTGCCGCGAACGGGCTGCAAGGCAGCCCCAGTGCACTACCGGTGGGTACGGAACCGATCCACTTCCTGGCGCAACTGCCCCGCCAGCCCTTCCAGCTCGCGGGCCGTCATGGCCAGTTCATTGGCCACATCGCGCTGCTCGCTGTTGGCCTGGGCGATGCTCTGCAGGTTGCGGCTGAGCACCGTCGCGGTGCTGCTCTGCTCCTGGGTCGCGGTGCTGATCACGGCGAACTGCTCGCCCGCCACCCTGCTCTGCTCGTCGATCCGGGCCAGGGCCTCGGCCACTTTGTCATTGCGCGCCAGGCCTTCCTGCATCAGCTGGTTGCCCTGCTCCAGGGTGCTGATGGCATGGCCGGTCTGCTGCTGGATGCTGGCGATCATGCCCGAGATCTCGTCGGTGGCCTGGCGGGTACGCGCGGCCAGGCCACGGACCTCGTCGGCAACCACGGCGAATCCACGGCCCTGCTCGCCGGCACGCGCCGCCTCGATGGCAGCGTTCAGCGCCAGCAGGTTGGTCTGCTCGGCGATCGAGGTGATCACCCCGACAATCCCGCCGATCTCCTGCGAGCGGGCGCCCAGGGTGTCCATTACACTGGCGGTTCCGCCCAAGGCCTCGGCGATCTGCCGCAGGGAAACCGAGGCTTCGTCCATGGCACTGCGGCCGATACGGGTCTGCTGGGCATTGTCGCGGGCCATGCGCTCGGTGCCGGCCATGTTGTCGGCGATGTTCATCGAGGTGGCGCTGAACTCTTCCACCGCGCCGGCCATGCTGGTGATCTCGCCGGACTGCTGGTCCATGCCCTCGCAGGCGCCGGACGACAGGCCCGACAGCGAACGGGCGCGGCCACTGACCTGGTCTGAGGCGGTGCGGATATGCTCGACCATGGTCGCCAGCGCCTCGCCCATCTGGTTGAAACTGCGGGCCAGCTGGCCGATTTCATCCTGGCTGGTGACGCTCAGCCGGGCATTCAGGTCGCCGGCGCCGAGGGCTTCGGCCTGGCGCACCAGGTCGCCCAGCGGGCGCAGCTTGCGCCGCAGCAGCCAGAGGGTGGCGGCCACGGCCAGCAGCATCGCCAGCACGCTGCCGATGGCCAGGCGCAGGCCGACGCTCCAGGTCACTTCGCGGATCTCGCCCTCGGGCATGCTTGCCACCACGGTCCACGGGCCTTCGGCGAACGGCTCGGTGACGCTGAACAACGGCTCGCCGGCACCAGCCCAGAACTGCCCTACTCCCGGCTTGATCGGCTTGATCGCCTTGACCGCCTGGGCCGCCGCCTCGCCATCACGCACCTCGGCCGGCGGCACCAGCCACTTGCCCTGCTCGTCCAGCAACGCCAGCGAACCGGTCTGGCCGATGCGGAAGCGCTTGAGGTTGGCGAACTGGGCGTTCTGCGCGTCGGTGTAGTCGAAACCGACGAACAGCACCGCGATCACCCTGCCACCGCCGTCACGCACCGGCACATAGCGGGTCATGTAGTTGCGCTCGAACAGCACGGCGCGGCCGACGTAGGTCTGCCCGGCCATCAGCTTGGCGTAGGCCGGATGCTGGCGATCGAGCTGGGTGCCGATGGCGCGGCTGCCGTCCTGCTTGGTCAGGCTGGTGCTGATGCGCACGAAGTCGTCGCCGCTGCGCACGAACAGGGTCGCCACCCCGGCGGTCATCTGCTGGAACTCGTCGACCTGGCGGAAATCGTTGTTCAGCAGGTGGTCGCCCAGGTACAGCGCCGGTGTCGCGGCACCGGCGACGTTGACCGTCTCACCGGCGCGCAACGCCAGCCCCGAGGCGAATCGGCGCTCGAACAGGCCGCTCAGGCGCTGGGTGTTGTCCTTGAGCGAGCCGTGGAAGGTGTCGAGCTGGTCGGCCAGCAGGCGCGCCTCGCTGGCCAGGTGCGCCTGGCGGGTGGTGAGGTTGGCGTCGTCCAGCGAACGCAGGGCGAACAGGGTACTGCCGGTGATCACCAGCGCCAGCACGATGGCGAGGGCAATCCCGAGCTGCGAGGCGATTCGGGCACGCGGTTGAGACATGGCAAGGCTCCTGGCAAGAGGCCGGGATCGTCCTGATCACGCTGACCGCCCGCTGCATATCGACGGGGAATCGCGTCCTCTTCCGGGACGCTGGTGCAAGTTGATCGGCGTCTGTAGGAAATACTTGAGTGCCGGACCGGGATATTCGCAAACGTTTTCTTGCGACAGGGCCCTGTCGCTCTGCTTAGGTGATTACCCAGCGCTTTGGGTTGCACTGTCGCCCGGGGAACAGAGTTGCAGGCATCATCAGCGTGGGAGCGGGCTTGCCCCGCGATGGTCCTCAGCCTTGCGCCGACAGCACCTGCACCGCCGGCAGGTCCATCGCCGCCGCCTCCTCCTGCAGGAATACACTCAACCTGCGCAACCGCTCCCCGCCCGGCCGGGTCCGCGGCCACACCAGGTAGTAGTCCATGCCACTGGCCACCGCGGTCGGCCAGGGCAGGCTCAGCCGGCGCTGGGCCACGTCCTCGGCCACCATCAGCAGGTCGCCCATGGAGATCCCATAGCCCCGTGCCGCGGCGATCATGCCCAACTCCAGGGTGTCGAACACCTGCCCGCCCTTGAGCGAGACTTTGTCGGTCAGCCCCATGCGCGCCAGCCAGGCACGCCAGTCGCGCTTGTCCGGCGTGGGGTGCAGCAGTTCGATGCCCGCCAGGCGCCGCTCGTCCCAAGGCGCGTCGTCGAGCAGGTCCGGCGCGCCCACCGGGATCAGCAACTCGGAGAACAACCGGCGCACCTCCCAGTCCGCCGGGAAGCTGCCATCGCTGAGCAGCACCGCGCAGTCGAATGGCTCCTGGTTGAAGTCGACATGATCGACATCCATCCAGGCGCTGGTCAGCTGCACCTCGTTGCCCGGCTGCAGGTGGCGAAAACGGCTCAGGCGCGCCAGCAGCCAGCGCATGGTCAGGGTCGAGGGCGCCTTCATGCGCAGGATGTCGTCCTCGCCGCGCAAGGCGTCGCAGGCCCGCTCCAACGAGGCGAAGCCGTCGCGCACTCCCGGCAGCAGCATGCGTGCGGCCTCGGTCAGTTGCAGGCTGCGCCCGCTGCGCACGAACAGGCGGCAGGCGAAATGCTCCTCGAGGGTGCGGATATGCCGGCTGACCGCGCTCTGGGTGATCGACAGTTCTTCCCCGGCACGGGTAAAAGAGCTCAGCCGGGCGGCGGCTTCGAATGCGCGCAGCGCATAGAGCGGAGGCAGTTGGCGGGTCATGGCGCACCTGTCAGGCGGGGCGTAGGTCGGATGCACAGGATCATACATGCATGAGTCATACTCATGTCAGTGATCGCATTTATCCTTTTGTGCAAAGCTGACCGAGGCCTCAGAATCGACGGCTCGCTTCCCCGAATCATCCAGAAGGACCGCCCCCATGCATGTTGCGCCCACCACTGAACTCAAGGCTTTGCTGCGCCTGGCCGGGCCGCTGATCGCCTCGCAGTTGGCGCACATGCTGATGGTGCTCACCGACACCCTGATGATGGCCCGCATCAGTCCCCAGGCCCTGGCCGGTGGCGGCCTGGGCGCGGCGAGCTACTCGTTCGTGTCGATCTTCTGCCTGGGCGTGATCGCCGCGGTCGGCACGCTGGTGGCGATCCGCAAGGGCGCCAACGACACCGAGGGCGTCACCCGTTTGGCCCAGAGCGGCCTGTGGCTGGCCTGGGGCCTGGCGCTGGTCTCGGCGCTGGTGATGTGGAACCTCAAGCCGGTGCTGCTGCTGTTCGGCCAGAAGCCGGAGAACGTCGATTCTGCGATGCAGCTGCTCACCCTGCTGCCGCTCGCCCTCCCCGGCTACATGACCTTCATGGCCCTGCGCGGCTTCACCAGCGCCCTGGGCCACTCGACCCCGGTGATGGTCATCAGCCTGGTGGGCACGGTGGCCAACTACCTGCTCAACCATGCGCTGATCGAGGGCATGTTCGGCCTGCCCAAGCTCGGGCTGATGGGTATCGGCCTGGTCACCGCGGTGGTGACCCTGGGCATGGCCATCGCCCTCGCGCTTTATATTCGCTGGCACAAGGCCTATGCCGCCTACCCGCTGCGCAAGGGCCTGTCGCGCCCTTCCCTGCCGGCGCTGCGCGAGTTGTGGCGACTGGGGCTGCCGATCGGCGGCACCTATATGGTCGAAGTGGGCCTGTTCGCCTTCGCCGCCCTGTGCATGGGCGTGCTGGGCAGCACGGAACTGGCGGCGCACCAGATCGCCCTGCAGATCGTCTCGACCGCGTTCATGGTACCGACCGGCCTTTCTTATGCGGTGACCATGCGCGTCGGTCTCTACTATGGTGCCGGCAACCTGTTGGCGGCGCGCAGCGCCGGGCGCGTGGGGATCAGTTTCGGCGCCTCGCTGATGTTCGCCTTCGCCGCACTGTTCTGGTTGCTGCCGGACGCCCTGGTCGGGCTGTTCATCGACCGTAACGACCCGGCCTTCGCGGCGATCTTCATGCTGGCGGTACAGTTGGTGATGGTGGCGGCGTGGTTCGAGCTGTTCGACGGCGTGCAGACCATCGCCATGGGTTCTATCCGTGGCTTGAAGGACGCCAAGACCACGTTCCTGATCGGCCTGGTGTGCTACTGGCTGGTGGGCGCGCCGAGCGCGTGGCTGTTTGCTTTCAACCTCGGCGGCGGCGCGCAGGGTATCTGGTGGGGGCTGGCACTGGGCCTGGCCTGCGCGGCGGTGGCGCTGACGTTTGGCTTTGAGTGGCGGATGAAGCGGTTGCTGGGCAAGGCCGAGCGGGCGCGGGGGGCGGCGGTGTCGGCGTGAGGGGTTTGGGGATCGCGTAATGGCGGACAGGTGCCTGGCGATGGTCTTGCAGCGCCCTTGAGACCGAGCGCCGCCCGCGCGGCGCATCGCGGGACAAGCCCGCTCCTACATTTATTGCAACGTGCCTAACCTGTCAGGCCATGGTTGCCCGCCTTGGTGCATGTCTTGAGGCAGGTGAAGCGGCAGTGGTGTCCACATTGAAATTGCGTCGTAAAAACAAGGCGGACCAGGTAATGGCACAGGATTGACTGGCCCGAAACAGATGTAGGAGCGGCCTTGTGCCGCGATGCGCCGCGCGGGCGGCGCTCGATTTCATAGGCGCTGCAACTCTGTCGTCGAACACTTTCAAGCCAAAACATATCTAAAACTGTACTACTGTACCGCCAAAAACATCACTCCCTGCCTACCATTTCCCCACCAACACCACAAAATCGCACCAAACCAGTGCGCACCAGTACAGTTCCCTCAATAACCAGTGCAACAGTCCCTTCCAACAGTTAACTGCCCCCTCACAATACACCTGAACTGTACCTACTGTTCTGGACGAGAGAAGAGGAAGATGGGCACCAGTTAAATCACTCCCTAATGCCGCCACAAGCGGAAGGATGACACATCATGGAACGTACCCTCAGTTCCGGTCTGGTTTTCGAAAACGCCCAAGCTTCCAACGCCGCCCTGCCGCTGCGCGTCCTGTCCACCCTGGTACTGTGGCAGCGCCGCATGGCCAGCCGCCGCCAGCTGGCGCGCCTGGACTCCCGCCTGTTGGCCGACGCCGGCATCAGCGAGTCGCAGCGCTACGAAGAGCTGAGCAAGCCTTTCTGGCGCTAAGCGCCGGCCGCCGGCCCAGGCCGGCACCGCGAATTCACAAGAACCCGTTGCAGGAAACTGCGACGGTTTTTTTGTTTTAAGCCCGGGCTAGAGCGGCCGCACAACAGAACAACACAGTTTTAATAAATGACAAATGGACAGGTACAGTTACGATTTGTGATCTTTTCTCGAACCAAACGCCCGAACCAGCGCGTGTTACGCTTGTCCTACACGCCTGGCAGAGAAAAGTACCGTGACGAGCCAAGCGAGCGTCCGATAAGCAGAACTATCCAGACCCAGTGCAGGAGTCCCCGACCATGTCCCGTTATCACCTGTTTGGCGCCGCCTTGCTGCTGTCGCTCGCCGGCGCAGCCAATGCCACCAGCTTCGTCGTCACCACCGACGCCGTGGTGGGCGCGGTAGCCGCCTCCACCGACGCCACCTCCGACATCTCCTCCTCGTTCCGCGACGACAAGATCGTCAAGGCCGCCCGTGACGATGCCGCCAGCTTCGTCGGCAGCGACGGTGCCATCCGCGGCGCCAAGCTGGAGAGCGCGTTCGTGCACATTCGCCAGCAACTGCCGGAGCTGCAGGCCAGCGACGCGCAGCTGGCCCGCGCCATCCTCGCCATCTGAGCCCCGCACTGCCCGGATTCACTGGCCCGGCCAGTGGATCCGGGGTAGCCTTCGCAGCCCGAGACCATCGCCGCCAGACCGCCCATGCGTTACCTGTTGCCTTCACTGTTCGCCCTGGCCTGCATCAGCAGCGCCCAAGCCATGGATACCACTACCCAGAGCCTGGTCATCAGCGGCTACGTCACCAGCCAGGTCAGCGCCGCGCCGTTCGACCGCAAGCTGGTCGCCGCCGCCCGTGACGACGCCGCCGCGTTCGTCGCCAGCGACGGCCGGATCCGTGGCGCGCGCCTGCAGGCGGCGCTGGACATGCTGCACCAGAACGTCGCCCGGCACTCTGTCGGCGACCGTGAACTGGCCGAAGCGATTCTCGTCCAATAACTACATTCGACTCCCCTGTATTTCCGGAGATGCTCCATGCGTAAACCGCTGATCGCCGCCACCCTCGGCATGCTGCTGCTCGCCGACCTGGCCCAGGCCCACACCCTGGTGGCCACCAGCAACATCATCGTCCGCGCCTTCGGCCGTTCGATCGATTTCACCTCCGATACCACCACCTCGATCCGCGACTCGAAAGTGGTGCGTGAAGCCCACGACGACGCCGCCAGCTTCGTCGCCAGCAACGGCGACATCCGCGGCGCCCAGCTCGAAGCCGCCTTCGACACCCTGCGTGCCCGTGTTCCCGAGGCCCGTGACGCCAGCGACCAGGTGCTGGCCGAAGCCATCCTCGCCCTGTGAAACGCGTGCGTGCCTGGCTGCTGGGCTGCGCCCTGACGCTGCTCGGCACGCCCGCCCTGGCCGACCTGCAGCTGGTGCTGCAGCGCGACGGCCTCGACCCTGCGCAACAGCAGGCGACCCAGACGTTGCTCGACGAAGCCATGGCCAAGCTGCCACCGCGCTTCAAGCAACAACTGGACCGGCAGATCCTGGTCGGCTGGACCGAGCGCATGCCCGAGGACGCCTACGGCCAGGCCTCCCCGGTGGCCAGCCTGGACCTCAACCGGCGCCTGCTGCCGGGCCTGGTCGACGGCAGCGCCGCCCGCGAGAAGACCAACCGTCCCCACGGCACGGTCCGCGAAGAGCTGCTGGCCACCGTGCTCCACGAACTCACCCATATCTATGACCGCGCGCGTCTGTGGCCAGACGCCGAGCGCCAGCTGATCAGCCGCTGCAAGCGCCAGCAGGGCGCCCTGGGCAAAGTCGGGCTGCCGCAGGACTGCCGTGGCCAGGCCGAACGCCGCTTTACCCTGAGCGACGACCCGCGCCTGCTGGACCTGGCCGGCTGGCCGCAGTACGTCGGCCGGCGCGGCGAGCGCGAACAGCACAACGGCCAGCTGGTGCGCAGCCCGGATCCCTACGAGCTGAGCAGCCCGAAGGAGTTCATCGCGGTCAACATGGAGTACTTCCTCCTCGACCCGAGCTACGGCTGTCGCCGCCCGGCGCTGAACCAGTACCTGCGCGACCACTTCGGCTGGGCGCCACAACAGGACACCTGCGCCAGGGGCCTGCCATTCCTCAACGCTGGCAACGACTTCGCCCGCCAGCCATTGGGCGAGATCGACCCGGAACGGGTCTACGAGGTGGACTACCTGCTGGCCGAAGCCAACCAGAACTGGGTCAGCCGCTGGGGCCACAGCATGCTGCGCCTGGTGATCTGCGCCCCGGGTCGCCCGCGCGGGCCGGCCTGCCGCCTGGATCTGGACCAGAGCCTGGTGCTGTCGTACCGCGCCTTCGTCAACGACGTGCAGCTGTCCAGCTGGGACGGCCTGACCGGCGCCTATCCCTCGCGGCTGTTCGTGCTGCCGCTGGGGCAGGTGATCGACGAATACACCAAGACCGAGCTGCGCAGCCTGGCCTCGGTGCCGCTCAAGCTCAGCCGCGGCGAGATCGAGAACCTGGTGCGCCAGGCCGCCGAGATGCACTGGAGCTACGACGGCAACTACTACTTCCTGTCCAACAACTGCGCGGTGGAGTCGCTCAAGCTGCTGCGCAGCGGTACCGGCAACCCGCGCCTGAACGACCTCGACAGCATCATGCCCAACGGCTTGCTGGAGGTGCTGAAGGGTAGGGGACTGGCCGATACCCACGTGCTCGACGACCCCCGCGAGGCCCTGCGCCTGGGTTATCGCTTCGACTCTTATCGCGACCGCTACCAGGCGATGTTCGAGGTGCTGCGCAAGCAGTTGCCGATCAAGCAGACGAGCGTGGAAGACTGGCTGGCGTTGGACGCCGAGCAGCGCCGCCAATGGTTCGACCGCGCCGACCTGCGTACCAGCGCGGCCTTGCTACTGCTTGAGCAGGCCGGCCTGCGCCGCCAGCTGCTGCTGGCCCAGGACGAGGTCAAGCAGCGTTACCTGAACGGCCGGGCGCTCAAGGACGGCAGCTTCGACAAGGCCAACGAAACCTTGCAGGCGATGCTGGCCAACAGCGGCTTCTTAAGTCGCCCGGCGGAGTTGCTGGGGGCAGGGGGCTACGGCCTGCCGCAGCCCGCGGAGCGCAAGCAACTGGAACAGGTGAGCAGCGAGCGCCAGGCGCAGCTGTTGCGCCTGAGCACCGACCTGGACCAGCAGGTGAGGGCGCTGCTGGGGCCGGAGCGGGGCAGGGAGATCAAGGCCGTGGAGGCCAATATCAAGCAGGTGGGCGAGCATCTGCGGGCGTTGCACAAGGCGGCTGGGGGGTTGCAGCTGCCCTAGCGCATGGCAAGTCAGCCGCCATCGCGGGGCAAGCCCGCTCCCACGACAATTCATGATGGCCTTTGTGGGAGAGGGCCTTCCCGGCGATGGCTCATGGTTTCTTCGTGGGAGCGGGCTTGCCCCGCGATAAAGGCCTAGAGCCTTTCCTCGTCCTCCTCCGGCAACCCTTGATCCACCTGCAACCACGGCAGCCGACTCCCCACCCAGATATGCCGATTGGCCGGCACCCGCTCGGGATGATCCAGCGTCGCCACCGTCACATCGATCGTTTCAGGGCTATGCGCGGTCACCAGCGCCACATGCGCCCCACAGTTGCCACAGAAATACCGGCTGCAGCTCTGCGGCGCCATGTAGCGCTGGGGCGAGCCCGCCAGCCACTGGAAACCCGCGAGGGGCAGGGTGACCCAGGTCACCAGCGTGCCGCCGCTGACTCGCCGGCAGATCGAGCAATGGCAATGGGCGACATCGCCAGATCGGCCTGCAGCCGGTAGCGCAACGCCCCGCAATGACACCCGCCGTCCACGACATCCACCATCGAACGACCTCCCGTCGCCTGACTGCAGGCGAAAGCTGGCTGAAAGCTTGCCCACATAGGATAGCGCCACCACCGGCAGCAGACCGGTCAGCCAGGGCACCCGGAAACTTCCGCGCCCGGCCCAATCAACAACAACAATGGTGATTCTGATGTTTTCCTGTGCCCGCCTTTTCGCAGTACCCCTCCGCCTGCTCCCCGCGCAGCGCCTGACGCGCTGATCCGCCCGAATCGTCCTTCCTTTCGCCGCGCCACGCCTGGAGTACCGCCATGCTGACCTTCCTCGGCTTCGCCATGGTCATCACCTTCATGTACCTGATCATGACCAAGCGCCTGTCGGCCTTGATCGCGCTGATCCTGGTACCGATCCTGTTCGCCCTGTTCGGTGGGTTTTCCGCCAAGATTGGCCCGATGATGCTCGAAGGCATCAGCAAGCTCGCGCCCACCGGCGTGATGCTGATGTTCGCCATTCTCTACTTCGCCCTGATGATCGACTCCGGCCTGTTCGACCCGGCCGTGCGCAAGATCCTCAAGCTGGTCAAGGGCGACCCGCTGAAAGTCTCGGTCGGCACCGCGGTGCTGGCCCTGGTGGTGTCCCTCGACGGTGACGGCGCCACCACCTACATGATCTGCTGCGCCGCCATGCTGCCGCTATACAGCCGTCTGGGGATGAGCCCGCGAATCATGGCCGGCCTGATCATCCTCGCCGGCGGGGTGATGAACATGACCCCGTGGGGCGGCCCTACCGCCCGCGCCGCCAGCGCCCTGCACGTGGACCCGTCGGACATCTTCGTGCCGATGATCCCGGCCATGGCCTTCGGCGTGGCGGCGATCCTGGCCATCGCCTACTGGTACGGCAAGCGCGAGCGTGCCCGCCTGGGCGAGCTGCACCTGCCGACCGACGACATCGACCACAGCGAAATCAGCGTGTCGCAGTTCCCGGAGGCCCGACGCCCGAAACTGATCTGGTTCAACGGCGCCCTGACCGCGGCACTGATGGTCGCGCTGATTGCCGGCCTGCTGCCGCTGCCGGTGCTGTTCATGATCGCCTTCAGTATCGCCATGATCGTCAACTACCCGTGCCTGCAGCAGCAGAAGGACCGTATCGCCGCCCACGCCTCCAGCGTGCTGGCCGTGAGCGGGTTGATCTTCGCCGCGGGCATCTTCACCGGCATCCTGTCGGGCACCGGCATGGTCGACGCCATGTCCAAGAGCCTGCTGGCGGTGATCCCGGAGGCGTTCGGCCCGTACATGGCGGTGATTACCGCGATCGTCAGCATGCCATTCACCTTTTTCATGTCCAACGACGCCTTCTACTACGGCGTGCTGCCGGTGCTGTCGGAGTTCGCCAGCCACTACGGCGTCACCCCGGTGGAAATGGCCCGCGCGTCGATCGTCGGACAGCCGGTACACCTGCTCAGCCCGCTGGTACCCTCGACCTACCTGCTGGTGGCCCTGGCCGGCATCGAGTTCGGCGATCACCAGCGCTTCACCCTCAAGTGGGCAGTGCTGGTGTGCCTGTGCATAATGTTCGGCGCGCTGGCCCTGGGGACTTTCCCGCTGTTCAGCAGTCTGTAACACAAGCGCATCATCCAACCGCAAAGCGCCCACCATTTGGGCGCTTTGCCTTTACTGCTCGAAGGAATACACATGGAATGGCTGACCAGCCCGGAAATCTGGGTTGCCTTTTTAACCCTCACGGCCCTTGAGATCGTGCTCGGGATCGACAACATCATCATGATCTCGATCCTGGTCAGCCGCATGCCCAAGCACATGCAGCCGCGCACGCGGATCTTCGGCCTGGCCCTGGCCATGGTCACACGGATCATGCTGCTGCTGTCGATCACCTGGGTCATGCGCCTGACCGACGACCTGTTCCATGTGCTCGGCCAGGGTATCTCCGGGCGCGACCTGATCCTGTTCTTCGGTGGCCTGTTCCTGCTGTGGAAAAGCTCCCAGGAGATCTACCACGGCCTGGAAGGCGAGGACGAGAGCGCGGACGAGCCGAAAGGCGCGGGCGGCAAGTTCTTCTACACCATCATCCAGATCGCCATCATCGACATCGTGTTCTCCCTGGACTCGGTGATCACTGCCGTGGGCATGGTCTCCCACGTACCGGTGATGATCGCCGCGATCATCGTCGCGGTGCTGGTGATGATGCTCTGCGCCGGCACCATCAGCGACTTCATCGACAAGCACCCATCGCTGAAGATGCTCGCGCTTTCGTTCCTGATCGTCGTCGGTACCGTGCTGATCGCCGAATCTTTCGATGTTCACGTGCCGAAGGGCTACGTCTACTTCGCCATGGCCTTCTCGCTGGCGGTTGAAGCGATCAACATCCGCATGCGCACGGCGCTGGCGCGCAAGAAGGGCAAGGAGCACGATCCGGTGAAACTGCGCAAGGACATTCCGGGTCAGTAAGACCTGGAAGCGCAGAAAGACAAAGGGCCCTTCGGGGCCCTTTTTCGCATCCACGCCCCCTGTAGGAGCGGCCTTGTGTCGCGAAAGGACCGCAGAGCGGTCCCGACAATCTTGCATGATGCCAAGATCCTGGGGCCGCTGCGCGCCCCTTTCGCGACACAAGGCCGCTCCTACAGGCCACTCGTGTTTCAAATATATTTCAGCCATGCCAAGCTGGCGCCAGCCAGGCAAAACAACTAAAGCTTCAGTGAGCACTGAAAAAACCAGCCCACCCCCGGGCCAGGCTCACCGCCGCACCCATTGGCCCCGCCCAGGGGCATAGAAGAAAAGGGGGCCCGACCATGCTGACCCTGCTCAACCTGCTCTCCGCCGTGGCGCTGCTGGTGTGGGGCACCCATATCGTGCGTACCGGCATCCTGCGGGTGTACGGCTCGAACCTGCGTCGGGTGCTCGGCCAGAACATGAACAAGCGCCCGCTGGCGTTCATCGCCGGGATCCTGGTCACCGCCATGGTGCAGAGCAGCAACGCCACCGCCATGCTGGTCACCTCGTTCGTCGGCCAGGGCCTGATGGCCATGACCCCGGCCCTGGCGATCATGCTCGGTGCCGACGTGGGCACTGCGCTGATGGCGCGGGTGCTGACCTTCGACCTGTCCTGGCTGTCGCCGCTGCTGATCTTCCTCGGGGTGATCTTCTTCCTCTCGCGCAAGCAGACCCGCGCCGGCCAACTGGGCCGGGTGGGCATCGGCCTGGGCCTGATCATCCTGGCGCTGCAGTTGATCGTCCACGCCGCCGCGCCGATCACCCACGCCCAGGGGGTCAAGGTGCTGTTCGCCTCGCTGACCGGCGACATCCTGCTCGACGCCCTGATCGGCGCGCTGTTCGCCATGATTTCCTACTCCAGCCTGGCCGCCGTGCTGCTCACCGCCACCCTGGCCGGCGCCGAGGTGATCAGCCTGCCGGTGGCCATCGGCCTGGTGATCGGCGCCAACATCGGCAGCGGCCTGCTCGCCTTCCTCACCACCAGCCTGCAGAACAGCGCCGGACGCCGGGTGGCGCTGGGCAGCCTGCTGTACAAGATCGTCGGCCTGCTGCTGATCATCCCGGTGCTGCACCCTCTGGTGGAGTGGATGGACAGCCTGAGCTTCAGCCCGCAAGAGCTGGTGATCGGCTTCCACCTGCTCTACAACACCTTGCGCTGCCTGCTGATGCTGCCGACGGTCAAACCCATGGGCCGTGTGTGCAGCTACCTGTTGCCCGAACGTGACAACGGCAACGGCCATCACCAGCCGCGCCACCTGGACCCGACCGCGCTGAACACCCCCAGCCTGGCACTGGCCAACGCCGTGCGCGAAACCCTGCGCCTGGGCGATATCGTCGACAGCCTGCTCGAGGCCATGCTCGGCGCCCTGCGCGGCACCCAAACCGCGATGCCGCAGCAGGTGCGGGCCCTGGGCGAGGACGCCGAGGCCCTGTACAACGCCATCAAGCTGTACCTGGCGCAGATGCCCCGCGAGGATCTTGGCGAGCAGGACAATCGGCGCTGGGCGGAAATCATCGAGCTGGCGATCAACCTCAAGCTGGCCAGCGACCTGATCGAGCGCATGCTGCGCAAGGTCCAGCAGCAGAAGACCTCGCAGCGCCGGGAGTTTTCCCAGGTCGGCCTGGAGGAACTGACCGGCCTGCAGGAGCAGCTGCTGGCCAACCTGCGCCTGGGCCTGACGGTGTTCCTCAGCGCCGACCCGCAGAGCGCGCACCAGTTGCTGCGCGAGAAACGCCGCTTCCGCGCCCAGGAAAGGCGCCTGGCCCACGCCCATGTCAGCCGCCTGCAACGTAAAGTGGTGCAGAGTATCGAGACCAGTTCGCTACACTTGGAGCTGATTGCCGACATGAAGCGTTTGAACTCTTTGTTCTGCAGCAGTGCCTATGTGGTACTGGGCGGCACCGACACCGGCGGGCTGATGCTCGACAGCGTGCCGGACGAAGCCCGCCAGCCTTGAGCCCAGACACCCCGGAGACCGAAGCTCGCCTATGCGTTGCCTGTTGTTCGCCTGCCTGCTGACCCTCAGCCTGCCCACGCTCGCCCTCGATCGCTCACGGGTCGAGGGTTACCTGCTGCCCAACGGCCTGCAAGTGATCCTCAAGTCCGGCTACGAGCGCGACCATGTGTCGATCCGCCTGGTGGTCGGCGTGGGCCTGGACGACTTCGACTGCGACCAGCGCGAGCTGCCGCACCTGCTCGAGCACCTGCTGTTCAGCGGTATCGACGAGACGGGCGAGGGCGGCCTGGAGGAGCGCATGCAGGCCCTGGGCGGGGAGTGGAACGCCTTCACCAGCAGCGCCGACACCACCTTCGTCATCGAGGCCCCGGCGCGCAACCAGCGCAAAGTGCTCGACCTGCTGCTGGCAATCCTGCGCGACACCCGCATCGACGAAAAGGCGCTGGCCACCGCGAAGAAGATCATCGAACGCGAGGACGGCGGCCACTACGGCCGTCTGCAGCGCTGGCTCGACCGCCAGGACATCGGCCACCCGGCCAGCGACCAGCTGGCCACCGAGCTGGGCCTGAAGTGCCCCGAGCGCTCCAACCTCGACGACATGACCCTGGAGCAGGTCCGGCAACTGCGCGAACACTGGTACGCGGCCAACAACATGTCGCTGATCGTCGTCGGCGGCCTCGACCGCCTGCTGCCGGCCTACCTGGAACGCACCTTCGGCGAATTGCCGGCCACCGAGCCCGAGGAGCGCCGCAACCTGGAAAGTATCAGCCAGCAGGCCGAGCAGCGCCGCGACCTGACCCGCGGCTGGTTGGGCGACAACGTCAAGCTGCACTGGCTGTTCATCGAGCCAACGCTGGAGGAGGGCCACGACCAGACCCTCGAGCTGCTCTCGCGCTACCTCGACTGGGCGCTGTACGACCAGCTGCGCCTGCGTCACGGCCTGTCCTATGGCCCGTCGGTGCAACGCGAGAGCTTCGGCGACAGCGGGATGCTCAGCCTCAATGCCGACCTCGAGCGCCAGGACCTCGACGAGGCGCTGAAGGTGCTCGGGGAGCTGTTCGACCACCTGCGCAAACACGGCCTGGACCCGGACACCTTCGCCCGGATCAAGGAGGCGGCAATTGCCCGGGAAAGCTGGACCACCCAGGGCAACGCGGCGCTCGCCGACTATTACTGGGGGGCGCTCAACGCCTACGAGGACGGGCGTTTCACCGATCCGGTGCGGCAACTGCGCCAGGTCAGCCTCAAGCAGGCCGACGCGGCACTGCGCGAACTGCTCAATGAACCGGGGTACCTGCGCATCGAGAAGCCGTTGCTGGGGTATGACGAACTGTATGGGCTGGTGGCACTGGTGCTGGGGCTGACCCTGGCCGCGGGGCTGATCCGCCGGCGCCGCGTGGTGGCCAATCGCCCCAGTGGTGCTACACGGGAGCCGTGATTCGGCGGTATCCTGTCGGCCAACAGCGTCTGCGTGGGAGCGGGCTTGCCCCGCGATGATCTCATCGCGGGGCAAGCCCGCTCCCACGACGCCTCGAACACGCCTTTTCCTGTTGTAAACCCATGCCCCCGATCCCCAGCTTCATCCTGCGCATCATCGAGCTGCTCAAACGCTATCCTGGCATCATCGCGCTCTACGGTTTCCTCTCAGGGATCGGCAGCTTCATCCTGGTCGACCGCCAGGCCGGGCTGGCCAGCTGGATCGCCATCGTCATGCTGGTCAGCTGGATCTGGCTGATGCTGGAGAACACCCTCACCGAGCTGTTCGCCCGCACCTTCAAGCGCGAGATCCCGCAGCCGCTGCTGCGCTTCGCGACGCAGATGATCCACCAGGAAAGCCTGTTCTTCGTCCTGCCGTTCTTCTTCATCACCACCACCTGGAACAGCGGCCAGCTGATCTTCACCGGCCTGCTCGGCGCCGCCGGGCTGATCTCGATCGTCGACCCGCTGTACCACAAATGGCTGGCGCCGCGGCGCTGGCTGTTCCTGGCGCTGCACACCCTGACGCTGTTCGCCGCGATGCTCACGGCGCTGCCGATCATCCTGCACCTGACCACCGCGCAGAGCTTCAAGCTGGCGCTGATCGCCGCCATGGTGCTGTCGTTCCCAAGCCTGGCCAGCAGCTTCCCGATCAACAACTGGCGCCGCGGCGTGGCCCTGGTGCTGGTGACCCTGGCGGTCGGCGGCGGCGGCTGGCTGCTGCGTTCCTGGGTGCCACCGGCCACGCTGTGGATGACCGATGTGGCGATCAGCACAGAAGTGCTCAACCGCCAGCCGGGCGCCTCGCTGGACGAAGTGGCTGCCAGTCGCATCCGCAGTGGCGGACTGTACGCCTATACCGCCATCAACGCGCCCCGTGGCCTGAACGAACGCATCTACCATGTGTGGCAGCTGGACGGCAAAGAGGTCGACCGCATCGCCCTGGATATTCACGGTGGGCGCAAGGAAGGCTACCGGGCCTGGACCCACAAGCAGAACTTCCCGGCCAATCCGGTGGGCAAGTGGCAGGTGAGGGTGCTGACCGAGGACGGGCAGGTGATCGGGGTGTTGCGGTTCAAGGTTGTGGACGACACCGCCCGCTGAAAAAACCCTGTAGGAGCGGCCCGCTGCGCTATGATCAGCCTCTATGCCCTCAGTCAGACGCATGGAGCCTATGACCGTCCCGAGCGCCACCCTGGACACCACCGAGCAGCCCTCGCGCCTGCGCATCGTCGGCGACTGGACCCTGGCCCACTACGCCAGCCTCAAGCGCGAGTGCGAGCGTCTGGGCAGCCAGTACGGCGATGACACCCAGGTCGACCTCAGCCAGCTGGGCCGCCTGGACACCGCCGGCGCCTCGCTGCTGGCCGAGCTGCTGGGCTCCGAGCGCCTGTCGCGCTGCACCGACGAACTCCCCGACGCCAGCCGCGCGCTGCTGAAGAACGTCTACTGCTCGGTGCAGGACTACTGCATCCCGGTCAAGGAGCCTGAGCAACCGGTGCTGCTCCTGCTGCTGGCGCGCATCGGCCGCGCCGTCGACCAGCTGTGGCAGGACACCAACCAGGTGCTGGGCTTTATCGGCCTGATCCTGCAGACCCTGTTCCTGCGCCTGTTCCAGCCGCACCGCTGGCGTGTCACCCCGGTGGTCGCGCACCTCGAGCAGACCGGCCTGGACGCCGCGCCGATCGTCGCCTTGCTAACCTTCCTGGTGGGCGCGGTGGTGGCCTTCCTCGGCGCCACGGTGCTGGCCGACTTCGGTGCGACCATCTTCACCGTCGACCTGGTGGCGTTCTCCTTCCTGCGTGAATTCGCCGTGCTGCTGACCGCCATCCTCATGGCCGGTCGCACCGCCAGCGCGTTCACCGCGCAGATCGGTTCGATGAAGGCCAACGAAGAGATCGACGCCATCCGCACCCTGGGCCTGAACCCCATCGAACTGCTGGTGGTGCCGCGGGTACTGGCGCTGCTGATCGCGCTGCCCCTGCTTACCTTCGTCGCGATGCTCTGCGGCATGATCGGCGGCGCGGTGGTCTGTGCCCTGACCCTGGACATCTCACCGGCCATGTTCCTCTCACTGCTGCAGAGCGACATCGGCGTGCAGCACTTCCTGGTGGGCCTGGCCAAGGCGCCGTTCTTCGCCTTCCTGATCGCCGCCATCGGCTGCCTGGAAGGCTTCAAGGTCAGCGGCAGCGCCGAGTCGGTGGGCGCCCACACCACGTCTGCCGTGGTGCAGTCGATCTTCGTGGTGATCGTGCTGGATGCGGTGGCCGCGCTGTTCTTCATGGAGATGGGCTGGTGACTGAAGCCGTGATCGAAGCCCGGGGCCTGTGCAACCGCTTTGGCAGCCAGAGCGTGCACGAGAACCTCGACCTGGATCTGTACCGCGGCGAGATCCTCGCCGTGGTCGGTGGCTCGGGCAGCGGCAAGTCGGTGCTGTTGCGCAGCATCGTCGGCCTGCGCCGGCCCAACGAAGGCACGGTCAAGGTGTTCGGCCAGGACCTGGCCACCCTCGACGAAAGCCAGCGCTCGCTGGTCGAACGCCGCTTCGGCGTGCTGTTCCAGAAGGGCGCGCTGTTCTCCTCGCTGACCGTCACCGAGAACGTCGCCCTGCCACTGATCGAGCATGCCGGGCTGTCGCGGGCCGACGCCGAGCACCTGGCCGGGGTCAAGCTGGCCCTGGCCGGGCTGCCGATCAGCGCCGCCGACAAGTACCCGGCGTCGCTGTCCGGCGGCATGATCAAGCGCGCCGCCCTGGCCCGCGCCCTGGCCCTGGACCCGGACATCCTGTTCCTCGACGAGCCCACCGCCGGCCTCGACCCGATCGGCGCCGCCGCCTTCGACCAGTTGATCCTCACCTTGCGCGATGCCCTGGGGCTGTCGGTGTTCCTCATTACCCACGACCTGGACACCCTCTACACCATCACCGACCGGGTGGCGGTGCTGTCGCAGAAGAAGGTGCTGGTGGCAGGGCCCCTGGCCGAGGTCGAGCAGACCAACGACCCCTGGATTCACGAATACTTTCACGGCCCGCGTGGCCGGGCGGCCGAAGACGCCGCCCTGCGCGCCCGCCAGGAGCGCTGAACGATGGAAACCCGAGCTCATCATGTCCTGATCGGCCTGGTCACCGTGCTGGTGGTGGCCGGCGCCATGCTGTTCGGCCTGTGGCTGACCAAGTCCAGCGTCGACGACGCCTTCAAGGACTACGAAGTGGTGTTCAACGAGGCGGTCTCCGGCCTGTCCCGCGGCAGCCCGGTGCAGTACAACGGCATCAAGGTCGGCGACGTCAGCAGCCTACGCCTGGACCCGAAAGACCCGCGCCGGGTGCTGGCCCGAGTACGCCTGAGCGGCGATACGCCGGTCAAGGAGGACACCCAGGCCAAGCTGACCCTGGCCGGAGTGACCGGCAACTCATTCATCCAGCTCAGCGGCGGCACCCCGCAGAGCCCCGAACTCAAGGGCAGGGACGGCAAGCTGCCAGTGATCGTCGCCTCGCCCTCGCCGATCTCGCGCCTGCTCAACGACAGCAGCGACCTGGTGACCAACATCAACCTGCTGCTGCACAACGCCAACCTGATGTTCTCCGAAAGCAACATCGAACGCCTGAGCAACACCCTGGCCAATCTCGAGCAGACCACCGGCGCCTTCGCCAGCCAGAAGGGCGGCATCGCCGACGCCATCGAGCAACTGGCCCAGGTCGGCAAGCAGGCCAACGCCACCCTGGCCGAAACCCAGGCGTTGATGCGCAATGCCAACGGCCTGCTCGGCACCCAGGGCAAGCAGGCCATCGGCAGCGCCGAGCAGGCCATGCAGTCGCTGGCCGAAAGCACCGCCACCATCAACAGCCTGCTGCAGGACAACCGCCAGTCCCTGGACGACGGTGCCCAGGGCCTGAACCAGATCGCCCCGGCGATCCGCGAACTGCGTGAGACCCTCAATTCGCTCAAGGGCATCTCCCGGCGCCTGGAAGCCGACCCCAGCGGCTACCTGCTGGGCCGCGACAACAACAAGGAGTTCCAGCCATGATCCCGTCGCTGCGCCTGGCCTTCGCCGCCGCCACGCTGAGCCTGGTATCGGCCTGCTCGATCCTGCCACAGAGCGAGCCTGTGGATATCTACCGCCTGCCGGTGAACCAGTCGGCCCGCGCCGCCGCGCCGCTGGACTGGTCGCTGCGCCTGAACAAGCCGCTGGCCAGCGAAGCCCTGGCCGGGCCGCGTATCGCGGTGATCCCCCAAGGTGACGTGATCAGCAGCTACAAGGGCGCACGCTGGAGCGACCCGACACCGATGCTGGTGCGCAACCGCCTGCTCGACGGTTTCCAGCGCGATGGCCGGGTGCAGCGCCTGAGCGCCGATGACAGCAACCTGCAGGCCGACTACGAGCTGGGCGGCGAGCTACAGGCCTTCCAGAGCGAATACCGCCCAGGCGGTGCGGTGGAGGTGGTGATCCGCTACGACGCGCGGCTGGTGCAGGGCCGCAGCCAGCGCATCCTCGCGAGTAAACGCTTCGAGGTGCGCCAGGCGCTGGGTGAACAGCAGGTGTCAGCGGTGGTCGCCGGCTTCGGCGCGGCCAGCGACCAGCTGGCGCGCCAGGTGATCGACTGGACCGTCAGCCAGGCTCAGGCGAAGAACCAGTAGCAGACGAAGATCGCCGCGATCACCCCGGCCAGCTCGGCCAGCAGGGCGCAGCCGACGGCGTGGCGCACGCGCTGGATGCCGACCGCGCCGAAGTACACCGCCAGCACGTAGAAGGTGGTCTCGGTGCTGCCCTGGACGGTCGCCGCCACCAGCGCCGGGAAGCTGTCCACGCCTTGGGTCTGCATGGTCTCGATCAGCATGGCCCGCGCCGCGCTGCCGGAGAACGGCTTGACCAGCGCGGTGGGCAGGCCCTCGACGAAGCGGGTGTCCAGGCCCATCCAGGTCACCGCGTGACGGATGCCGTCCAGGGCCAGCTCCAGGGCGCCCGAGGCACGCAGCACGCCGACCGCCACCAGCATCGCCACCAGGTAGGGCAACAGGCTCTTGGCCACGTCGAAGCCCTCCTTGGCGCCCTCGACAAAGGCCTCGTACACCTGAACCCGCCTTAATGCGCCGATCACCAGGAACAGCATGATCACACCGAACAACGTCAGGTTGCCGAGGATCGACGACAGGCTGGCCAACGCGGCCGCCGACAGCGTGCCGAGGAAGGCCATGAAACCACCCAGCAACAGGGCGCCGGGAATCAGGTAGGCGAGCACAACCGGGTCCCACAGGCGCAGGCGCTGCATCACCGCCACCGACAGCAGGCCGACCAGGGTCGAGCAGCTGGTAGCCAGCAGGATCGGCAGGAACACCATGGTCGGATCGGGCGCGCCTTGCTGGGCGCGGTACATGAAGATGGTCACCGGCAGCAGGGTCAGCGACGAGGCGTTGAGCACCAGGAACAGGATCTGCGCATTGCTTGCCGTGGTGCTGCTGGGGTTGAGCTCCTGCAGCGAACGCATGGCCTTCAGGCCGATGGGCGTGGCGGCGTTGTCCAGGCCCAGGCCGTTGGCGGCGAAGTTCATGGTGATCAGGCCCAGGGCAGGGTGGCCGGGCGGCACTTCCGGCATCAACCGGGCGAACAGCGGGCCGAGGACCTTGGCCAGCCATTCGACGATGCCGGCCTTCTCGGCGATCTTGAGGAAGCCCAGCCACAGGGTCAGGGTGCCGAACAGCAGGACCATGACCTCCACCGACAGCTTGGCCATGGCAAAGATGCTCTCGACCATCGCGGCGAAGATGCCGGCGTTGCCGCCCACCAGCCATTGGGCCAGGGCGGAGATGGCCGCCACCAGGAAAAAGCCGAGCCAGAGGCCGTTGAGCATCCGTGTGTTCCCCCGTGAAAAATGCCCGAATGATAGCGCAATCGCCGCGCCCTCTGTGGGAGCGGGTTTACCCGCGAACACCGGCAAAGCCGGTGCCAGCCACCGAGTTGTCTGCTTCGCGGGTAAACCCGCCCCCACAGGACCCGATGCGCCACAAAAGAATGCAAAAAGCCCCGACAAGTCGGGGCTCTTCGCTCAGCTCAGTGGCTTACTGGTTGACGGTCTTGCCCGCCACCACAGCCTCTTTCTTGCCTTTTTCCAGCACCAGCGACTGGTAGTACGCCGCGCCTTTCTCGGCGTCGTACATGCCCTGCCACTTGGCGATGACCACCGCAGCCAGGGCGTTGCCCACCACGTTCAGCGCGGTACGGGCCATGTCCATGATGCGGTCGACACCGGCGATGAAGGCCAGGCCTTCCAGCGGAATACCCACGCTGCCCAGGGTGGCCAGCAGTACCACGAAGGACACGCCCGGCACGCCGGCGATACCCTTGGAGGTGACCATCAGGGTCAGCACCAGCAGCAGCTGCTGGCTCCAGGACAGGTCGATGCCGTACAGCTGGGCGATGAAGATCGCCGCAATGCTCTGGTACAGGGTCGAGCCGTCGAGGTTGAACGAGTAGCCGGTCGGTACCACGAACGAGCAGATCGACTTCGGCGCGCCGTACTTCTCCATCTTCTCGATCACGCGCGGCAGCACGGTCTCGGAGCTGGAGGTGGAGTAGGCGAGGATCAGCTCGTCCTTCATGATGCGCATGATCTTGATGATCGAGAAGCCGAACACGCGCGCCACCAGGCCCAGCACCATGAAGGCGAAGAAGGCGATGGCGAAGTACACCAGCAGCACCAGCTTGGCCAGTGGCAGCAGGGAGGCAAAGCCGAAGTTGGCGACGGTGGCTGCGATCAGGGCGAACACGCCGATCGGGGCGTAGTTCATGATCATGTGGGTGACCTTGAACATGGTCTCCGACACGCCCTGGAAGGTACGCACCAGCGGCTCGCGCAGGTCGGCGTTGAGGCTCGACAGGCCCATGCCGAACATCACCGAGAAGAAGATGATCGGCAGCATCTCGCCACGCATCAGCGCCGCGAAGATGTTCGACGGGATCAGGTTGAGCAGGGTCTCGATGAACGCGTGCTCATGCTGCACCTCGGCCGCGGTGGCCTGGTACTTGGAGATGTCGACGGTGCCCAGGGTGCTCATGTCGATGCCGGCGCCCGGGTGGAACACGTTGGCCAGGACCAGGCCGACGACGATGGCGATGGTGGTCACCACCTCGAAGTAGATGATGGTCTTCAGGCCGATGCTGCCCAGTTTCTTCGCGTCGCCAACCCCGGCGATGCCCACGATCAGCGACGAAATCACGATCGGGACGACGATCATCTTGATCAGGCGAATGAAGATGTCGCCGGCCGGCTGGAGGACGTTGCTGATCCACCATGCCTTTTCTGCACTGAAATGATTCAGTAGCGCGCCGACTGCAACGCCCAGCAACAGACCAATCACGATCTGCCAGGCGAGGCTCAGTTTTGCCTTCTTCATGTCATTACCCTTTGTTGTAGTGGTCACGGGCACCGGCCGAAAAGGCGCATGCCAGAGCGGCTAAAAGCCATTCCGGTTGCGCCGGGTCGGTCCGGCGTCCCACTGTAAGGACACCGCGAGCGAACATTGCTGGCGCTCGGGCCGAGGAAAAAGGCGGCAACTATTGCGACGTGGGGAGGGGCAGTCTAATGCCGGAAACGACTACCCTATGCCGAATCGGCATGAGACCGGAAGCCAAAATCGGGCATCGCCAAGCCCTTGATTTTCAACGTTCGGATTTCCGAACAAGACCAAAGCGCCATTTTTAGGCCGATTTGGCAGTAGGACAGAAAGGTGTGAAGTGGCGTGTTCGACAATCCGAATGGCTGAAATGCCACACGAGCTGACCTGTCGGACAACTGAAAATATTTCGATATACGGTAGCGACAAAATGTGTCTGAAGTAAAAAGTCGCTCGTATTAAAGGAAGAAGTCCTACAGGCGCTTCGGAAGCCAGATCGGTCACATCGTCCTGTTCGGACCCAACCGACCTGCAACTTCCGATGCCACCCTCTCCTGACCCGGCCCATGACGGAGGCACTCCCTGTACCCCTAGGCCACTGCGACCCTGAAACAGTCAGAGCGGCCCGGCCCCTTGGTCATGCGCCACCCCTCCTCGGGGCGGCGCATCATAGAAGCCTGAAAGATAAAAAGGTTCAGCTTCTATCTAGTGACACTATTTACAGTGCGCGACCGCTGGTCAGTACCAGTTCGGGTCACGCTTGAGCTGCTCCTGCAGCAAGGCCTTCATGCCCTCGTCCGGCTTGCCCAGCCAGCGGTAGTTGGCATGGCGGGTCGGCGACTTGTCGGCGGGCAGGCCTTCGGGCACTTCCACGAGCATGCCGTAGGCTTCTTCCTTGTCCCAGCTGAAGGCCACGATCATGCGCTTGTAGGTGCAGTTGCCTTCGGACTCGCACAACGGCCCGACCAGGTACTGGTCGCCGTCCTCGGTCACCGCCGACATCTGCTGCGCCGAACTGCCGCTCAGGTTGATCACCCACTCGGGCAGGCGCTCCTCGTTCTTGAGGGTCTTCTGCCAGGTTTTTTGGTATTCGGGGTCCGAGCCGAGCAACTGGTTGGCCCGGACCTGGCCGTCATTGGCCGCCAGCGCCGTCGCGCCGCTGCCCAGCAGCAGCGCGACAACCAGGGCCTTGGGGAGCATCCTGCTCATGGTCATCAACCTCTGCCGCGGCCGAAGAAGAAAGAGGCGACGAACAGCACCAGGAAGACAATGAACAGGATCTTCGCGATACCGGTCGCGGCGCCAGCGATGCCGCCAAAGCCCAGGACTGCGGCGATGATGGCGATGATCAGGAAGGTGATTGCCCAACTAAGCATGATGTTTCTCCTTTTCTTGTGCGAAATCGGTCGATGGCGTCAGAACACCCAACGCTCCTCGGGCTGGACGCGCTCGAGCACGGCAGGCGCGGTGTCGGCACTGGGCAGCGGCTCGGCGGCCTTGACCAGGGTGGTGGCATGGGTGGCCCGCATTTGCGTCAACAGCGCGGTCTGCACCGCCACCTGCTCGGCCAGCCGGGCGGTCTGCCAGCTGTGGTAGAACAGGCCTGCCGCCAAGGTGAGCAGCAGGGCCATGCCGAGGAACAACAGCTGGTGCAGGGGGACTACAGCGCTCTGCGTACGATTGTCTTGGGGGCGATTCATGCCGGCTCCTCCTGCTGTGCTTGTTATCCATTCTGCAAAGGTCATTGCAGCCTGCATGCCAGCCTTAACGCACAACAAAAAATCCTTTTAAATCAGGAAGATATGAAATTCACCCAACTTGATGAGGGACGTATCCTGCACGATGCACCGCAATCGGGCCGTGCGTTTTGCACGACTCGGCCTTCGGCCAGTTCATAGCGATGCCTCCACTCCAGGCCCTCAGATCGGGCTAGCAGCCGATTGCCCGTTATCAACTTCATATTTATCAGCCGCTTAGCCATCATGAAGGCATGCGGCTAGCATGCATGGAGTGGAATCAATCAGAATCGACCATGCAACTTGCCCGATTTTTCCGACACTAATTGAGATCAATCCCAAAGGAGCGCAGGAAATGGAATCAGCCCAGGACAACCAAGGCCGCATTCTGCTGGTGGACGACGAGTCCGCCATCCTGCGTACCTTCCGCTATTGCCTCGAGGACGAGGGCTACAGCGTGGCGACCGCCAACAGCGCCGCCCAGGCCGAGACCCTGTTGCAGCGCCAGGTGTTCGACCTGTGTTTCCTCGACCTGCGCCTGGGCGAGGACAACGGCCTGGACGTGCTGGCGCAGATGCGCATCCAGGCACCTTGGATGCGGGTGGTGATCGTCACCGCCCACTCGGCCATCGACACCGCGGTGGATGCCATCCAGGCCGGCGCCGCCGACTACCTGGTCAAGCCCTGCAGCCCCGACCAGCTGCGCCTGGCCACCGCCAAGCAGCTGGAGGTGCGACAACTGTCGGCGCGCCTGGAAGCCCTGGAAGGCGAGGTACGCAAACCCAAGGACGGCCTGGACTCCCACAGCCCGGCGATGATGGCGGTGCTGGAAACCGCGCGCCAGGTGGCGACCACCGACGCCAACATCCTCATCCTCGGCGAGTCGGGCACCGGCAAGGGCGAGCTGGCCCGTGCCATCCATGGCTGGAGCAAGCGGGCGCGCAAGGCCTGCGTGACCATCAACTGCCCCTCGCTGAATGCCGAGCTGATGGAGAGCGAGCTGTTCGGCCACACCCGTGGTGCCTTCACCGGTGCCAGCGAGAGCACCCTGGGGCGGGTCAGCCAGGCCGATGGTGGCACGCTGTTTCTCGACGAAATCGGCGATTTTCCCCTCACGCTGCAACCGAAACTGCTGCGTTTCATCCAGGACAAGGAATACGAGCGGGTCGGCGATCCGGTCACCCGTCGGGCGGACGTGCGGATTCTGGCGGCCACCAACCTCAATCTCGACGAGATGGTCCGCGAGAACCGCTTCCGTGAAGACCTGCTGTACCGGTTGAACGTCATCACCCTGCACCTGCCGCCGCTGCGCGAGCGCAGCGAGGACATCCTGACCCTGGCCGACCGTTTCCTGGCCCGCTTCGTCAAGGAATACTCGCGCCCGGCCCGCGGCTTCAGCGACGAAGCCCGGGCCGCGCTGCTCAACTACCGCTGGCCGGGCAATATTCGCGAACTGCGCAACGTGATCGAACGGGCCAGCATCATCTGCCCACAGGAATGGGTGGAGATCAGCCACCTGGGCATGGCCGAGCAGTCCGTCAGCAACGCACCCAGGGTCGGCGCGGCGCTGAGCCTGGATGAACTGGAACGCGCCCATATCGGCGCGGTGCTGGCCACCAGCGACACCCTCGACCAGGCGGCCAAGACCCTCGGCATCGACGCCTCCACCCTGTACCGCAAGCGCAAGCAGTACAACCTATGAAATGGCCGATGAAGCTGCGCACGCGGCTGTTCCTCAGCATTTCGGCGCTGGTCACGGTAGCCCTGCTGGGGCTGATGCTGGGGCTGTTCAGCGTGCTGCAGATGGCAGCCCTGCAGCAGCGCGTGGTGCAGGACACCACCCACACCCTGGAGCTGGGCCTGAAGCTGCGCCAGAACCTGGGTGAGCAACTGAACCTGATCCTCGACGAGGACACCGTTCCGACCAGCCTGGTGAACTTGCAGGAGCAGTTCCAGACGCTGCTCAAGCAAGGGCTGGAGCAAGGCGGCGAGCGCACCGGCTTCAGCAAGGCCGCCAGCAACTACCAGGCGTTCGTCCAGGCCTACCGGCAGAGCCCCGCACCCGCCCGCAGCATGGGCGTGGACCAACCCCTCGGCGCCACCTTCAACCAGGTCCGTACCGACCTGCTGGACTCTCACCGCCAGGCCCTGGAGCACATCGCCCGCAGCGAGGAGAAAGCACGCGACCGCGCCCTGCTGATCAGCGGCTTGCTGGGGCTGATGGGCCTCACCGTGCTGGTGCTCGGGTTCATCACCGCGCACAACATCGCCCGCCGCTTCGGCCAGCCGATCGAGGCGCTGGCCAAGGCCGCCGACCAGGTCGGCCAGGGCAATTTCGACGTCACCCTGCCGGTGACCCAGGCCACCGAGCTCAACCAGCTGACCCGTCGCTTCGGCCTGATGGCCGATGCCCTGCGCAAGCACCAGGCCACCAACATCGACGAACTGCAGGCCGGCCAGCAGCGCCTGCAGGCAGTGCTCGACAGCATCGACGACGGCCTGCTGATCATCGATCGCCAGGGCCGCCTGGAACACCTCAACCCGGTGGCCCAGCGCCAGCTCGGCTGGGACCCGAGCCGGCTCGGCGCAAGCCTGGCCGAGGCCCTGCAGCGCCCGGAGCTGGAGAAGCAGCTACGCCAGGTGCTGCGCGGCGGCAGCCTGGACCGCCCGCCGGACGACCTGAGCCTGGAGGTGGATGAGGAAACCCGCCTGCTGACCTACAGCCTGACCCCGGTCAGCCACCCCGAGGGACCGATCCTCGGCGCGGTGATGGTGCTGCACGATGTCACCGAACAGCGTGCCTTCGAGCGGGTACGCAGCGAGTTCGTGCTGCGCGCCTCCCACGAACTGCGCACGCCGGTCACCGGCATGCACATGGCGTTCGGCCTGCTGCGCGAGCGGGTCAGTTTCCCGCCCGAGGCGCGGGAAAACGACCTGCTCGAGACCATCGCCGAGGAGATGCAGCGCCTCACCCAACTGATCAACGACCTGCTCAACTTCTCTCGCTATCAAAGCGGCCTGCAGAAGCTGGAGCTGGCCCCCTGTGCCCTCGACGAACTGTTCGAGCGCGCCCAGGCACGCTTTGCCGAACAGGCTTCGGGCAAGCAGATCGAGCTGGTACGCGAGCTGGAACCGCCGCTGCCGCGTATCCAGGCCGACGTCGCGCAACTCGATCGGGTGCTCGACAACCTGCTGCACAACGCCATCCGCCACACCGGCAGCGGCGGGCGCATCCGCCTGCACGCGCGGCGCCACGCAGAGCGGGTGATCATCAGCGTCGAGGACAATGGCGAAGGTATCGCCTACGGCCAGCAAGGGCGGATCTTCGAGCCGTTCGTGCAGGTCGGGCGCAAAAAGGGCGGGGCCGGCCTGGGCCTGGCGCTGTGCAAGGAGATCGTCCAGCTGCATGGCGGGCGGATGGGGGTGTTCTCACGGCCAGGGCAGGGCACGCAGTTCTATATGGCCTTACCGGTCTGACAGACATTTTCGGTGGGAGCGGGTTTATCGGACCGCCGCACCGCCGCGAACACCGGCGAAGCCGGTGCCAGGCACCGCGCTGGATTCTTCGCGGGTAAACCCGCTCCCACAGGTATCGCGCCAGATTCTAAAAGTTGAGCAAGACAGTTGCTCCCACAGGGGCAAGCTAAATCACTGAGCTGTGTGTTGGGCTTGCGCAGCGATGAGGCTGGCGCAGGCAGTCCAGCCTCAAGGCTCATCATCGATCCGCCGCCCCGCCACCCGCCGCCCCCGGGTAATCAGCTCGGCAAACTGGCGCGCGTTCAGCGGATGGGCGAACAACCAGCCCTGGCCATAGTTGACCCCCTCGCTGTTGAGCAGCACCGCCTGGTCCTCGGACTCGATGCCCTCGGCGATCACCCGCAGGTGCAGGTCGTGGGCCATGCGGATGATGTGCGGCGCCACGCCGCTGCTGGCGGCGTCATGGCCGAGGGCGTCGATGAACGACTTGTCGATCTTCAGGCAGTCCACGGGCAATGTCTGCAAGTACGCCAGGCTGCAATAACCGGTGCCGAAGTCATCGATCAACACCTGGTGCCCCACGTCGCGCAGGGCCTGCAGGTTATCCCGCGCCACCACCACGTCGATCAGCCCGCGTTCGGTCACCTCGAAGGCAATCTGCCGGGGCGCCACCCGATGATGGGCCAACAGCCGCGCCGCCACCCGGCCGATACGCGGCGCCATGACATCGCAGGCCGCCAGGTTAACCGAGATGTACAGCTGGCGGTTGGCCCGCAACAACTGCCCCAGTTGCTCGAGCACCCGCTGCAGGACGAAATCGGTTATCTGGCGAATCTGCCCGGTGTTCTCCGCCAGGGGAATGAACAGCTCCGGGCTGGTCAGGCTGCCGTCCGGGCGGCGCCAGCGCACCAGCGCCTCGGCCCCGACGCAGCGGCGGCTGTCCAGCTCGAAGATCGGCTGGTACAGCACCTGCAGTTCGCCCCGGCGCAAGGCCTGCTGCAGCTCCGAGCTCATCGAGCGGCGCTGCAGGATCAGTTGCAGCACCAGCCAGCCGATGCACGCCGCCAGCACCAGGCTGCCGGGGAACAGCAACCAGAGCAGGCCGTTGAGCTTCAGGGGCAGGCTGGCACGAGGGGCGATCAGCACCAGCTGGTAGTCCGGCGACTTGGTGGACATGCGATAGACCAGGCGGTCGGGCAGTTCGATCAGCGACTTGCCCTGCGGCGGCGGCCAGTCGGCGATCGGTGGCCAGGGTTGCGCCGGCCCCAGCACCGGAATGGCCCGCGTGCCCCGGTCCAGCACCACCAGCAGGCTGCCGCCCGGGGGTAGGTCGACCACGTCGGTGAGATGGCCACGGGAGGTCGACACCACGAAGCGGCCCCGGCCCAGCATCAGCGCCGCGAGGTTCTCGTTGGGCTCGGTGGTGGTGTTGAGCCAGTAGCTGTAGGTCGGGCCCTGGATATCAGGGCTGCGCAAAGGTTCGATAGTCCGCTGGCCGCCGCGGTTCGAACAGGCCAGCGAGCCTTCCACATAGGACGCCTCGTAGATGAACCGCGACTTCAGCGCCACCTGCTGCAGTTGCGCCAGCATCTGCGGGTCACAGCCACGCAGGGGTTGCGCCTGAAGCTGGTCCACGCCCTCGCGCAACTGACCGAACACCTGCTCCAGGCGCTCCAGGAAACGCTCACCCTGGGCGTTCATCTGCGCGCTTTCACTCTGCTTCATCTGCTGCAAGGCGACGTTGACGCTGATCGCCAGCAACAGCACGGCACTGGCCAACGCCGCGAGCGCGGCCAACAGCCAGGGTCGGTGGAAAAATTGACGCACCGAAGCGAGGAGGTCAAACATGCGTGGCATCCAGTTGAATACCAAAGGTATAGCAACTGAATCGGAGCTTGGCGCGGCCGCTGGGCGAGTGGAGGAGCCCTATCGAAGATCGCCCAGCGATTTATGTTGCGCTGTTACACAGGAAGAAAAGGTGCAGGCACTACCAGCGTGGGAGCGGGCTTGCCCCGCGATCACCGGCGAAGCCGGTGCCATGCACCGCATCGCGGGGCAAGCCCGCTCCCACGCTGAACGTTCAAAAATCGTATTAGCGTTTGCGGTTGAGCACCTGCAACATCGCCGCAGTCTGCGCATCCGGCACACCGTCAAAGCGCTGCGGGCGGAAACGCATCTGGAAGGCGGCGATCACATGCCGGGTGGAAACATCCAGCTCGCCAGTCTGGTCGATGGCGTAGCCAAAGCGCGCCAGCTGCTGCTGGTACCAGGTGACACTCGGCGGATTGACCTCGAAATAGGCCTGTTGCCGTGCCACCGAGGCGGCATCCGGCCAGATGCCCAGTCCGGCGTCGGCCAGGCGCTTCCAGGGGAACAGCGGGCCCGGGTCGAGCTTGCGCAACGGCGCGATGTCGCTGTGGCCGATGATGTGGCGCGGATCGATGTTGTTGCGCTTGACGATATCCTTGAGCAGCGCGATCAGCGCCTGCACCTGCGCTTCGCTGTACGGATGCCAGACCCGCCCGGTCGGCGTGTCGGTATACCCCTCGTTGACGATCTCGATGCCAATGGAGCTGGAATTGAGCCAGGTGCGACCCTGCCACTGGCTGTCCCCGGCGTGCCAGGCGCGGCGGTTCTCGTCCACCAGCTGATACACCGTGGCCGGGCCGTCACCGATCAGGTAGTGGCTGCTGACTTCGCCATGGGTCAGCAGGGCAAGGGAACGCTCCAGCGAGGCATTGGTGTAATGCAGCACGACGAACTGGATACGGCTGTCCTGGTTGGCCGAGGGATGGCTGCGGTCGATGCGCAGGCCACTGGAACAACCTGTCAGGGCCAGCAGGAGCAGGGCAGTGAAGAGTCTTTTCATTGCGGGAATACGTCATCAGGTAAGCGGCAACAGCGCTATAGTATAACGTGCTGACCGCTTGGCGTCAGAGTGCGTTGCATCCGCTCAGCGAATGCACATGACCAGAAACTCCAGAGAGTTGTCGCCGCTGGCGCCTTTCATGTCCACCAACTGCGTCATCACCGTGGCATGCGTGACCTGCGGGTTGCCAATAACCTTGGCCTGACCATGCATCTGCCGATCATGGCTGCTGGCATCGATTGGCGACACCGAGCAGTAGCCTGGGTCTTGCTGAATGATGCGTGGATTGAACTTGAGCGTGTACTGGGTGAAGTAATTGGGCTGCGCCCGGCGCTCGACCTCACTGATCCATTGGGGCCACTGACGCAGCACCGTGCCATCGGCACCCACGCGTGCGGTAAAGAACTGATCCTTGGCCATTGCACTTGTCTGGAAAACCAGGCCCAGCAGCAGCGGCATGATCAATCGGGTCATTTTCATTCTTCAAACTCCAGTCGTCGGTCTGTTGGCGAGGCGCTGAACAGTCAGCGCTCACCCGTAGTCTCAACGGTCCGGGAGTCAGAGAAGCGGTACTTGTTTATGCCTGCTCAACCCGATTGCGGCCATTGTCCTTGGCCCGATACAACGCCTCGTCAGCGCGCTTGAGCACCTGGTCGCTGCGCTCGCCGGAGCGGAAGGCGCTGATGCCAATGGAAGTGGTGATGACTACCCGCTCGCCCTTGAAGTGGAACGGGCAGGCTTCGATGGCCGCACGCAGTGCTTCGGCCACCTGCGCCGCTGCCGGCGGTGAAGTCTGCGGCAACAGCAGGACGAACTCCTCGCCGCCGAAGCGGGCGATGAAGTCGCGCCCGCGCAGGCGCTTGCGCAACTGCTCGGCAACGATCTTCAGCACCTTGTCGCCCGCCAGGTGGCCATAACCGTCGTTGATGCGCTTGAAATGATCGAGGTCGAGGATGGCCATGGCCAGGTGACCGCCGTTCTCCTGCCAGTCGAGTACCTCGCGTTCGACCTGTTCACTCCAGGCCGCACGGTTGGGCAGGCCGGTAAGCGGATCAATCATGGCTTTCTGGCGCTGCTCCTCCAGGTGCTCGCGGTAACCGAGGGCCTCCTGCTCCATGCTCGCCACGCGCTCGGCCAGGCCTTGCAGGCGGCTGGCCAGCTCGTGTTCGCGGCGGTCGCGCTCATGCTGGTGATCGTCCATGGTCACCAGCAGGCCCTCGAGACGGTTCTCCAGGATGTGCTTGAGGCTGTCGACATCGACGGCGCCCTGCACGCTGCTTTGCAGGCCATCGACCTGCTCGCGCAACTGGCTGTCCAGCTCGCGGGCGGCGGAGCTGTTGTCGGCATGGCCGGCGCTGGCTTCGTGCAGATGGCTCTGGAAGGTCTCCAGGCGCTCGTTGAGCTGTTGCAGGTAGGCTTCGAACTCATGCTGGCCACTGTCGGTGATCGCCAGCATGAGCACGGCCAGGTCATCCAGGACCGGAATCAGCTCGTACCAGTTCAGCCCCCGTGAAACCCGCTCGCGCATCTCCAGGGCCTGGGCCTTGTGGCGCTCCGGCAGGCTGAGGTCATCGAGCAGGCCGATCAGGGTCTGCTCGATATGGGCGGCGACCTGGCTGTACGGTGGCTCGACCGCGTCGGGGAGAGCATAAGGGCCGTCTTCGCCGATAACCTCATCTGCCGCAGGTTCCAGCTCATCCGATACGGGTTGCACGTCCTCGACAAGCGCCACGGGCTCAGCAACCGCTACGTCAACGGGCTCCACCTCGGCTTGAGGTTCGGCTTTCGATTCGACAACGGGCACTGGCGTGGTTTCAACCAACGCTGGACCGGGCAGTTCAATTTCCGGCTCGGGTTCCGGTTCGGGCAATTCGGCAGACGCGGTGTGCTCCTGCGCAGGCTCAGGCGTGACAGGCGGCACAGGTGCAAGAGCATGCAGTTCATCGGCATCCCTGGCCTGCGCCTCAGGCGCGATGACGGGAGCCTCCTGCGCCGCAGGCACAGGTATTTCGACGGCCACAGGCGCAGGCACCAGCTCGCCCGGGGCCTCGTCACGGCCACCGAACAGGCGTTGCAGGAAACCCGGGCGGGCTTCGTCCTCGGGCTTTTGCACCGCGCTCAGGGCGCGCCCCTGCAAGCCGCTGAGCTCACCCAGCAAGGGCGGCAGTTCGCGGGACTGGCTGACCCCACCGTCGAGCTTCTTCGCCAGTTTTTTCAGCGGCCGCGACACCTCGCCCGGCAGCGGCAGGGTCTGCAGCTGGGTAACCAGTGCAGTCAGCGCCTCGCTGACCTGGTTCATGCGGGTCTCACGGCGCTGCTCGGAGTCGAGCACGGCTTTTTCCAGGCGTGGAATCAGCCCGGCGAGGCCGGCATCCATGTTGTCGCTGCGGATGACCTCGCGCATTTCCTTCATGCACTGGTCAACGGTCTTGTCGCTACCTTCAGCCGCCAGGGTGCTGCGCACCAGGCCACGGCGCAGCAGGTCGAGACGGGCTTCCCAGCGCCGCTCGAGCTTTTCCTGCTGCTCGATGCTCTTGAGGTATTTTTCTTTCCAGCGCTCGGCTTCTTCGGTCATGCCTGGATCCGCAACGGGTAGTGGCATCTAGTCCTGCAATCACTGGATTTCGGCGGAAAAGCCCAACACTTGAGTGCTGGATTCGCCCAGGCAGGACTAACTCAGGACCGGCAGCGTATCCACAGTCAGGGCATCAGGCAATCGGATCTCGACGGCAACCGGGAGGTGGTCGGAAATGGGCTGCGCCAACACCTCGACTCGCTCGAGTGTCAGGCTCGGGCTGAGCAGGATATGGTCCAGGCAACGCTGGGGGCGCCAACTGGGGAAGGTGGCCTCGACCTGGGGCGCGATCAGGCCCAGGTCACGCAGTGGCGAGTGCTCGATCAGGTCGTTGGCATGGGTGTTCATGTCACCCATGAGGATCTGGTGGCGATAGCCACCAATCAGCTCGCGGATGTAGGCCAGCTGACGGGCGCGGGTCTTGGCGCCAAGGGCCAGGTGCATCATCACCACGATCAGCGCATCCTCGCCCTCGCCGAAGCGCACCAGTATCGCCCCGCGGCCGGACGGGCCGGGCAAGGGGTGGTCTTCCAGGTGCTGGGGCTTGAGGCGGCTGAGCACGCCGTTGCTGTGCTGGGCGAAACGCCCGAGGTTGCGGTTGAGCTGCTGGTACCAGTAGGGGAAGGCGCCCAACTGGGCAAGGTGCTCGACCTGGTTGACAAAGCCGGAGCGCAGGCTGCCGCCGTCGGCTTCCTGCAGGGCCACCAGGTCGAAGTCACCGAGCAGGTCGCCGATCTTCTGCAGGTTGCCGGCGCGCCCGTTGTGCGGCAGCAGGTGCTGCCAGCTGCGGGTGACATAGTGCCGATAACGCTCAGTGCTGATGCCAACCTGGATGTTGAAGCTGAGCAGCCGCAGGCGACCATCTTCCGGCAGGCCGGTGGCCCGCAGGTGATGCTCGTTGACCTGCGGCTGGGGCAGGCCAATGCCTCGCGTGGCACGCAAGCGCATGGCGGTCGCCGCTTACTTAGCGGCGCGCTCCTTGGCGATCAGTTGGTCGGCGACGTTCAGCACGCCTTCCGGACCTTGGGCGGTGCCCAGGTCAAAGCGGTACTTGCCGTTGACGACCATGCTCGGGACGCCGGTGATCTCGTACTTCTTGGCCAGCTCCTTGGCCTGGTTGACCTGGCCCTTGATGGCAAAGGAGTTGAAGGTGGCGAGGAACTTATCCTTGTCCACGCCCTGGGTGGCCAGGAAATCGGCCATTTCCTCAGGCTTGGTCAGGCGCATGCGCTTGTTCTGGATGGCATCGAACACCGCGTTGTGGACATTGTGCTCCACACCCATGGCTTCCAGGGTCAGGAACATCTGGCCATGGGCATCCCATGGACCACCGAACATGGCCGGTACGCGCTTGAAGTTGACGTCCTTGGGCAGCTTGTCGACCCAAGGGTTGATGACCGGCTCGAAGTGGTAGCAGTGCGGGCAGCCATACCAGAACAGCTCGACGACTTCGATCTTGCCAGGCACCGACACCGGTACCGGGTTGCTCAGCTCGATATATTCCTTGCCAGCGGTTGCAGGCTCCGCGGCCTGCACGGCGGCCATACCGAATACGCTGGCGGCGACCAGCGCGGCGCTGAGAATCAGTTTACGCATGCTTTACTCCTGAGCAGTCTTTGGTCGCCTCGACGCGACCTGCGTATGACAGGTCGGGAAGGGCTCGAGTTCTGTAGTGTAACGGCTATGGACAGAAAAAAGGGCAGCCTTGGCTGCCCTTTTCATCTTTAGCGCTGATGCATTAACCGAGTGTTAACGCGGGGCTCACGCCCACCCGACCGGACCAAACTCAAGCCTTGAGCGATTCCTGTAGGAGCGGCCTTGTGCCGCGAAAGGGCTGCATAGCAGCCCAATATTCAGCATTTAGCAACGATCGCCGGGGCCGCTTTGCGGCCCTTTCGCGGCTCAAGACCGCTCCTACCCGGGCAAGGGTGAATCCCGAACACCCTGGAGGGCAGTTGCCCTCACTAAGGCAACTGGATCAGTGCAAGCCCTGAATGTAGCTGGACAGCGCTTCGATGTCCTTGTTGCTCAGCTTGCCGGCGATGGTGCGCATGGTCATGGCGTCGCCGTCGTTGGTGCGGTTGCCTTCGCGGAAGTCGGTCAGCTGCTTGCCGACGTACTGCGCGTGCTGGCCGCTCAGGTGCGGGAATTTCGCCAGGGCGATGCCCGCGCCGTTAGGCGAGTGACAACCGGTGCAGGCAGGCATGCCTTTCTCGAGGTTGCCGCCATTGAACAGGGCACGGCCGCGCTCGACCAGTTTCGGGTCGGCGGCGCCCACGCTGCCTTTCTGGCTGGCGAAGTAGGCGGCGATATCGGCCAGGTCCTGGTCGTTGAAGTTGGCCAGCATGCCGGTCATCTCCAGCACGGTACGCTTGCCGTCCTTGATGTCATGCAGCTGCTTGTTCAGGTAGGGCTCACCTTGGCCGGCGAGTTTCGGGAAGTTCGGTGCCAGGCTGTTGCCGTCAGGGTTGTGGCAGGCCCCACAGACAGCTGTTTTGGCCTGACCGGCAGCAGCATCGCCTTTGATGGGTCCCGCAGCAGTTGCCGCACCTGCGACCCCCATGGTCAACAGCAGACTCACGAATAGTTTGTTCATCAGCTAATCCAACACGGCTAAGGGTGAAATGTTATGTATCGGGACTGCCGCTCATCCAAAGGATGACCAAACGGTAGTCCTCGGCACTGCAGTCCATGCACAATCCACGCGGCGGCATAGCCTTGAAACCCTGTGTAACATGCACCACCAGTTGCTCCATGCCTCGCGCCAGCCTTGGCTCCCAGGCCGCCCGGTCACCGCTTTTGGGTGCCTGGGGCAGTTGTCCGGCGTGACAGGCCGCGCACGTGCGGTTGTACAACGCCTCGGGATCCTGTGTAGCCTGTGCGCTGAAAAACGGCAGGAACATACCGACAGCAAGCAGCCATTTCGCCATGCGAAACGACCTGACAGGGTTGGGGGCCGCGCTGCGTTCTGTTGCGCGAGCTATTGTTCGACACCCCATGCTCAATTGCCTTCGCTGGGCGAATGAGCACACAAAAACTGGGGCATTATATACTTCCGCCAGCCAAACGGAAACGACACCGCTTGCCAGGCCTGGTCCTACGCCTCCAGCGCTGGGCAACACCCACATCGGAAATCCCATGCAAGTCAAGAACCCCATCCTCGGCCTCTGCCAGAAAGCCAAATTCGCCCTCAGCGCCGCCAAGGTCGAACAATGCCCCGAAGACCAGGGTTACGAGGTGGCTTTCGCCGGCCGTTCCAACGCCGGTAAATCCAGCGCCCTCAACACCCTGACCCACGCCAGCCTGGCGCGCACCTCGAAGACCCCCGGGCGCACCCAGCTGCTGAATTTCTTCAGTCTGGACGATGAACGGCGTTTGGTCGACCTGCCGGGCTACGGTTATGCAAAAGTGCCGATCCCGCTCAAGCAGCACTGGCAGAAACACCTGGAAGCCTACCTGGGCAGCCGCGAGTGCCTGCGCGGGGTGATCCTGATGATGGACACCCGCCACCCGATGACCGACTTCGACAAGATGATGCTCGACTGGGCCAAGGCCAGCGGCATGCCCATGCACATCCTGCTGACCAAGGCCGACAAGCTCACCCACGGCGCCGGCAAGAACACCCTGCTCAAGGTGCAGGCGGAAATCCGCAAGGGCTGGGGCGATGCGGCGACCATCCAGCTGTTCTCGGCGCCCAAGCGCCTGGGGCTGGAGGAGGCCTACGGGGTGCTGGCGGACTGGATGGAGCTGGAAGACAAGCCGGTGGCTTGAAGGCTGGTACAACTTCTGTGGGAGCGGGTTTACCCGCGAATGCGATGCTGGGTTCACCGCCGCATTCGCGGGTAAACCCGCTCCCACAGGGTCTGCATCCAGCCAAAACGCCGAATTCCGGGCAAAAAAAACCCCGGACTTCGTATGGGGAGGGGGAAGTTCGGGGTCCAAGTCCGGACCGCTAGGGCGGGGTCCAGATATCTGCCAACACTTAACACAACATAGGAGCATCGAAAGGCTTCACCAGCCATTCAGTACCTCTGAGTGGCGGTTCACCGGTTTAGTTCCAAGCCCCTCGAAACTATTTGCGATAGTTTCATGAAACTCCCGATCTAAGGCCCGAGGCCAGCACCGGATCCGCGACACTACGCCGCAGATCCTACACAGCTTTCACGCAGCGTTTAGTGAGCTTCGTCCCAATTTGCGCCAACGCCTACTTCCACCAGCAGCGGTACATCCAGCTGCGCCGCACCACTCATGTGGACACGGATTTCATCTTTCACCCGTTCGACCAGGTCCTCGCGCACTTCGAGCACCAGTTCGTCGTGCACCTGCAGGATAACGCGCGCATCCAGCTTGCTGTCGGCCAGCCAGTTGTCCACCGCCACCATGGCGCGCTTGATGATGTCCGCCGCGGTCCCCTGCATCGGGGCGTTGATCGCGGTGCGCTCGGCGCCTTTGCGCAGGGCCGGGTTCTTGGCGTTGATGTCCGGCAGGTACAGGCGACGGCCGAACAGGGTTTCGACGAAGCCCTGCTCGGCGGCCTGGGCGCGGGTGCGCTCCATGTAGGCCAGCACGCCGGGGTAACGGGCGAAGTAGCGGTCGATGTAGTCCTGGGACTGCTTGCGGTCGACGCCGATCTGCTTGGCCAGGCCGAACGCGCTCATGCCGTAGATCAGGCCGAAGTTGATCGCCTTGGCGCTGCGGCGCTGGTCGTTGGTGACATTCTCGAGGGCGACGCCGAATACTTCGGCGGCGGTGGCGCGGTGCACATCCAGGTCATTGCGGAAGGCATGCAGCAGGCCTTCGTCCTTGGCCAGGTGGGCCATGATGCGCAACTCGATCTGCGAGTAGTCCGCCGCCAGCAGGCGGTAGCCGGGGCTGGCGACGAAAGCCTGGCGAATGCGCCGACCTTCGGCGGTACGGATCGGGATGTTCTGCAGGTTCGGGTCGTTGGACGACAGGCGCCCGGTGGCGGCCACGGCCTGCTGGTAGGAGGTGTGGATGCGTCCGGTGCGCGGGTTGATCTGCTCGGGCAGCTTGTCGGTGTAGGTGTTCTTGAGCTTGCTCAGGCTGCGATACTGCATCAGCACCTTGGGCAGCGGGTAGCCTTGCTCGGCCAGCTCATCGAGCACCGCCTCGGCGGTGGACGGCTGGCCCTTGGCGGTCTTGCTCAGCACCGGCATGCCCAGCTTGTCGTAGAGGATCCCCCCCAACTGCTTGGGCGAACCCAGGTTGAACGTCTCGCCCGCCAGCTCGAACGCCTCGCGTTCCAGCTCGACCATCTTTGTTCCCAGCTCGCCGCTCTGCACCTTGAGCAGCGCGGCATCCACCAGTGCGCCCTGGCGCTCGATGCGGGCCAGCACCGGTACCAGCGGCATCTCGATGTCCATCAACACCGGCTGCACGCTGGGTGTCTCGGCCAGGCGCGCCTGCAGCGCGTGGTGCAGGCGCAGGGTGATGTCGGCGTCCTCGGCGGCATAGGGGCCGGCCTTGTCCAGATGAATCTGGTTGAAGGTCAGCTGTTTGGCGCCCTTGCCGGCGATATCCTCGAAAGCGATGGTGGAGTGGTCCAGGTACTTCTGCGCCAGGCTGTCCATGTCGTGGCGAGTGGCGGTGGAGTTGAACACGTAGGACTCGAGCATGGTGTCGTAGGCCACGCCGCGCATCAGGATGGCCGGGCTGCCGTTGGCCAGGATATTGATGTCGTACTTGGCGTTCTGGCCGATCTTGCCCTTGGCCGGGTCTTCCAGCAGGGGCTTGAGGGCCAGCAGCACGGCGTCACGGTCGAGCTGGGCGGGGGCGCCTTCGTAATCGTGGGCCAGCGGCACATAGGCGGCCTCGTGGGGCTCGACGGCGAACGACAGGCCAACGAGTTGCGCCTGCTGCGCGTCGAGGCCGGTGGTCTCGGTGTCGAAGGCGAACAGCGGCGCCTGGCGCAGCTTCTCCAGCCAGGCGTCGAAACGCGCCTGGTCGAGGATGGTCTCGTACTTCGGCTCGACCTTCTCGGCCACAGGCTCAACGTCGGCAGCAACGCTGTCACCGGCCTGGGGCGCGCTGCGCTGGACCTCGGCCACCCAGCTCTTGAACTCCATCTCGGTGTACAGCGCCAGCAGCGCCTCGCGGTCCGGCTCGCCGCAGACCAGGGCGTCCACTTCGACATCCAGCTCGACATCGCACTTGATGGTCGCCAGCTCGTAGGACAGGAAGGCCGCGTCGCGGTGCTCCTCGAGCTTGGCCGGCAGGGTCTTGGCGCCACGGATGGCCAGGGCCGGCACCTTGTCGAGGTTGTCGTACAGGTCGCGCAGGCCGCCGCCGATACCGGTCAGCAGGCCGACCGCGGTCTTCTCGCCAACACCCGGCACGCCGGGGATGTTGTCGACCTTGTCGCCCATCAGGGCGAGGAAGTCGATGATGTGCTCGGGACCTACGCCGAACTTCTCGTGCACGCCGGCGATGTCCAGCACGCTGCCGGTCATGGTGTTGACCAGGGTGACGTGACCGTCCACCAACTGGGCCATGTCCTTGTCGCCGGTCGAGATGATCACCGGGCGGCCGGCGGCGGCGCTGCTGCGCGCCAGGGTGCCGATGACGTCGTCGGCCTCCACGCCTTCGACGCACAGCAGCGGGTAGCCGAGGGCGCGGACGCTGGCGTGCAGCGGCTCGACCTGCACCCGCAGGTCGTCGGGCATGCTCGGGCGGTTAGCCTTGTACTCGGCGAACATGGCGTCGCGGAAGGTCCCGCCCTTGGCGTCGAAAACCACCGCGAACAGGCTGTCCGGGTACTGCTTGCGCAGGCTCTTGAGCATGTTCAGCACGCCCTTGACCGCGCCGGTGGGCAGGCCCTTGGAGGTGGTCAGCGGCGGCAGCGCGTGAAAGGCGCGGTAGAGGTAGGACGAACCGTCCACCAGGACGAGGGGCGCTTGGCTCATGAGGAGAATCAACCTTTTCGACGGGTCCGGCGCTAGAATAGCCGGATCAATGACGACAAAAGGACTAGGTTATCATGCGCACACCCATTCGCCTGTTACTGCTCGGTCTGCTGGCCACCATGCCGGTCGTCACCCTGGCGGCGGACGAAGCCCCATCGGCCGATCCCGATGTAACCATTCGCACGGAAGGCGACAAGACCATCCAGGAGTACCGTCAAAACGGCTTCCTGTATGCGATCAAGGTCACGCCGAAGAACGGCAAGCCTTATTTCCTGGTACGCGCCGATGGCTCCGAAGGCAATTTCATTCGTTCCGACCAGCCGGACATGCTGATTCCGTCCTGGAAGATCTTCGAGTGGTAAGCTAGTAACGCGTATCGTTCTTATCAACCAGGCACTTCCGGCGGAAGTGCCCGCATGGGCAATTCTTCAACATGTCAGTCTTCACCCCTGTGTCCCGGCCTGAGCTGGAAACCTTTCTGGCGCCGTACGAGCTGGGTCGCCTGCTCGACTTCCAGGGCATCGCCGCCGGTACCGAGAACAGCAATTTCTTCGTCAGCCTGGAAAAGGGGGAGTTCGTCCTCACACTGATCGAGCGCGGGCCGGCTGAAGACATGCCGTTCTTCATCGAACTGCTCGACGTGCTGCACGCTGCCGACATGCCGGTGCCCTACGCCGTGCGCGACCGCGACGGCAACGGCCTGCGCGAACTGTGCGGCAAGCCGGCTCTTCTGCAGCCACGGCTTTCGGGCAAGCACATCAAGGCTCCGAACAACCAGCACTGCGCCCAGGTCGGCGAGCTGTTGGCGCATATCCACCTGGCCACCCGCGAGCACATCATCGAGCGCCGCACCGACCGTGGCCTGGACTGGATGCTGGAATCTGGCGCCCAGCTGCTGCCGGGCCTGAACCGGGAACAGACAGGGCTGTTGCAGCCGGCACTGGCGGAAATCACCGCGCACAAGGCGCAGATCCTCGCCCTGCCCAAGGCCAACCTGCACGCCGACCTGTTCCGAGACAACGTGATGTTCGAAGGCACCCACCTGACCGGGTTGATCGACTTCTACAACGCCTGTTCCGGGCCGATGCTGTACGACATCGCCATCACCGTGAACGACTGGTGCCTGGACGAGCAGGGCGGCATCGACCTGCCACGCGCCCAGGCCCTGTTGGGCGCCTATGCGGCGCTGCGGCCGTTCACTGCCGCCGAGGCCGAGCTGTGGCCGGTGATGCTGCGGGTGGCCTGCGTGCGCTTCTGGCTGTCGCGCCTGATCGCGGCGCAGGCGTTCGCCGGGATGGACGTGATGATCCATGACCCAAGCGAGTTCGAAGTGCGCCTGGCGCAGCGTCAGCAGGTGGCATTGCACCTGCCGTTTGCCTTGTAACCGCGTCCGCTTCTTCGCGGGTAAACCCGCTCCCACAGGAACCCCGCTGACTTCAACTTCGGCGCGAAGCCTGTGGGAGCGGGTTTACCCGCGAAAGGGCCAGCCCAGGCGTTAGAACTGTTCCAGGCAACCGGCCAGGTCGCTGCCCAGTTTCTCCAGCAAACGCTCATAGCCCCTGGCATCCACCGCATCGCTCCCACCCAGCGCATCCAGCTCCGCCAGGCGCACCGGCAACCCGGCCGTCAGCGTCTCGGCCAGGCGCGGGCGCAGCGGCGGCTCGCTGAACACACAGGTCTTGCCCACCGCCTGCAGGCGCTTGCGCATGGCGGCGACATGCTGTGCGCCCGGCTGCACTTCCGCGGCGACACTGAACACGCCGGCGTGCTTCAGGTCATAGGCGGCCTCGAAGTAATCGAAGGCTTCATGGAACACGAAGTACGGCTTGCCGGCGATCCCCGCCACCCGCTGCTTGATCCGCCCATCCAGGGCATCCATGCGCTCGATGAACAGCTTGAGGTTGGCCTGGTAGCGCGGCGCATTGGCCGGATCCGCTGTCGCCAGGTCACCGACCATCTTCGTCGCGATCACCCGGGCATTCACCGACGACAGCCACAGGTGCGCATCGAGGCTGCCCGGACGGTGGTCATGGTCGTGATCGTCGTGGTCTTCCTCGTCATGGGAGTGGCTGTCCTCGCCGAAGTGACGCAGTTGCAGGCCCGACAGCGACTGCACGGCCACGGTCGGCTTGGCGCGGCTCTTCAGCACGCGGGGCAGGAAGCCTTCCATGTCCGGGCCGATCCAGTACAGCAGGTCGGCATCGGCGACCTTGCGCACGTCGGAGGGGCGCAGCGCGTAGTTGTGCGGGGAGGCGCCCGGCGGCAGCAGCACGTCAGGGCTGCCGACACCGTCCTGAACGGCGGCGGCAATCTGCTGCAGGGGCTTGATGCTGGTCAGCACGCGCACGTCGGCGTGGGCCGAAAAAGAGATGAAAGCGACAAACAGGGCAAGGAATCGGGACACGGTGGATACTCGGGTCGTCAGAAACAGGTAACATAATAACGTCTCCATCCTGAACCGTCGCTGCCCATGTCCATCACGCCGCTGGCCCACCGTCCCCACGATCATTCCCACTGCGTCCACAGTGCGCTGGCCGAGGCCGACGCGCTGTGCAACCGTCAGGGCCTGCGCCTGACCGCCCTGCGCCGCCGCGTGCTGGAGCTGGTGTGGCAGAGCCACAAGCCGCTGGGTGCCTACGACATCCTCGCCGTGCTCAGCGAGCAGGACGGCCGCCGCGCCGCGCCACCGACCGTCTATCGGGCGCTGGACTTCCTGCTGGAGAACGGCCTGGTGCACCGCATCGCCTCGCTCAACGCCTTCATCGGCTGCAGCCATCCCGAGCATGCGCACCAGGGCCAGTTCCTGATCTGCCGCGCCTGCCATGTGGCCATCGAGCTGGAGCAACACAGCATCAGCGACGCCATCGTCAGCAGCGCCAAGGCCGTGGGCTTCGCCGTCGAGACGCAGACGGTCGAAGTGGTCGGCCTGTGTGGCAACTGCCGGGGCAAGGCATGAGCGACGCCCTGATCCGCCTCGAGCAGGTCGGCGTCAACTTCGGTGGCGAAGCGGTGCTCGACAGCATCGACCTGGCCGTCGCGCCGGGGCAGATCGTCACCCTGATCGGCCCCAACGGCGCCGGCAAGACCACCCTGGTACGCGCCGTGCTCGGCCTGCTCAAACCACACCGCGGCAAGGTGTGGCGCAAGCCGAAGCTGCGCATCGGCTACATGCCGCAGAAGATCCAGGTAGACGCCACGCTGCCGCTGTCGGTGCTGCGCTTTCTGCGCCTGGTGCCCGGGGTAGACCGCGCGGCAGCCTTGGCGGCGCTGCAGGAAGTCGGCGCCGAGCAGGTGATCGACAGCCCGATCCAGACCGTCTCCGGCGGCGAGATGCAGCGCGTGCTGCTGGCCCGCGCCCTGTTGCGCGAACCCGAGCTGCTGGTGCTGGACGAGCCGGTGCAGGGCGTCGACGTAGTCGGCCAGACCGAGCTGTACAACCTCATCACCCGCCTGCGCGACCGTCATGGCTGCGGCGTGCTGATGGTCTCCCACGACCTGCACCTGGTGATGAGCGCCACCGACCAGGTGGTCTGCCTCAACCGCCACGTCTGCTGTTCGGGCCATCCGGAGCAGGTCAGCAACGACCCGGCCTTCGTCGAGCTGTTCGGCCAGAATGCCAAGAGCCTGGCCGTCTACCACCACCATCACGATCACAGCCACGACCTGCACGGCTCGGTGATCGCCCCCGGCGCCCATGTCCACGGAGAGCACTGCAAGCATGGCTGATTTTCTTCTCTACGCCCTGCTTGCCGGCCTGTCGCTGGCACTTGTCGCCGGCCCCCTGGGCTCCTTCGTGGTCTGGCGGCGCATGGCCTACTTCGGCGACACCCTGTCCCACGCCGCGCTGCTCGGCGTGGCGCTGGGCTTTGCCCTGGACGTCAGCCCGGCGCTGGCGGTGACCGTCGGCTGCCTGTTGCTGGCGATCCTGCTGGTGACCCTGCAACAGCGCCAGCCACTGGCCTCGGACACCCTGCTCGGCATCCTCGCCCCCAGCACCCTGTCGCTGGGCCTGGTGGTGCTGAGCTTCATGCACGATGTGCGCATCGACCTGATGGCCTACCTGTTCGGCGACCTGCTGGCGATCAGCACCACCGACCTGGCCTGGATCCTCGGTGGCAGCGCGCTGGTGCTGGTACTGCTGGCGATGTTCTGGCGGCCGCTGCTGGCGGTCACCGTGCACGAGGAGCTGGCGAGGGTCGAGGGCCTTCCCGTGGCCGGCCTGCGCCTGGCGCTGATGCTGCTGATCGCCGTGGTGATCGCGGTGGCAATGAAGATCGTCGGCGTGCTGCTGATCACCTCGCTGCTGATCATCCCGGCCGCCGCGGCACAGCGTCACGCCCGCTCGCCAGAGCAGATGGCCGTGGGCGCCAGCCTGCTGGGGGTTACCGCGGTCTGTGGCGGCCTGGCGCTGTCCTGGTTCAAGGACACCCCGGCCGGGCCTTCGATCGTGGTCTGTGCGGCAGTGCTATTCTTGCTGAGCCTGGCGTTGCCGAAACGCTGAGATTCCAGGGCGCCTGCTGACGCGCCCTGCAACCTTTTCATCGCTTGCAGGTCTGACAAGACCAGTTTTCGAGCGTGCGCACCTGGGTGTAGACTTGCTCGCTTTTTGCGCAAATAGAGAGTCGCAGGAATGAAGCCGTTCGCCTCACGTTATCTGCTTGTTGCCGCGTTTTCCCTGTTCCTGGCCGCCTGCTCCAGCAAGCCGGCCGAGCAGCCGGTCGCGCCTGCCCAGCCGGATGCCTGGCAGCAGCTGGAACAGAGCATCGCCAGCAACGAACTGGCCACCGCCGAGGACCAGCTGGCCGCGCTGCAGGCCCAGGCACCAGGCGATGCGCGCCTCGAGCCGCACCAGCGCCAGCTGGCCGAGGCCTACCTGCAACGCAGCCGCATCGTCCTGCAAAAGGGCGATGTGAATGCCGCCGCCACCGCGCTGGCCCGCGCCCGGGCGCTGATGCCCCAGGCACCAGCCCTGACTGGCGGCGATGCCATGGCCCAGGCGCGCAAGGCCGAGCTGGAAAAGGCCGAGGCGGCGCTGAAGGCGGCCGAGTCCAAGCCCAAGGCCCGGGTCATCGACCCGACCGCGCCCAGCACCGTCGTGGCGTTGAAGACCACCGACAGCCGGGCGATGCGCCGCCAGTTGGATGACATCGCCGCCGATGTGGTGAACTACCAGTGCGAGGTGGTGTTCCAGGTGCCACGCACCCAGGACGCGCCGTGGCTCAAGACCCTGCTGGAGAAGCGCGTGCGCAAGCTCGACAGTGGTTTCGAGCTTGAGCAAAAACATGAGATCCAGCGTTCGCTGCCGGCGCAGGTGGTCTTGATCCCCCATCAGCAGTGAACAATCGCGGGGCAAGCCCGCTCCTACAGGGGTTATGCGATCCCTGTAGGAGCGGGCTTGCCCCGCGAAAGGGCTGCAAAGCAGCCCCGGCATTTCCAATGCCGAGCACCATATCGACACTGAAAGGGCTGATTCCTACGCTGGTATCGCCTCTGCAGCCGCCTCCCGCGCCCACACCCGGTGCCCTTCAAGCGCCTTGAAGAACCCATCGAACGCCTTCTGCCCATCCCCCAGCAACAGCCCCGCATCCTCCTTCAGCCCCAGCTTGTTCAGCAGCAGCTTGCCCTCGCTGGTCACCCCAATGGGCTTGAGGTGCTTGTAGGCCTCCAGCAGGAAATGCCTGGCCACGCCGCTTTTCTCCAGCGCCTCCAGCGAAGCCTTGCCCGCCGGCACCCACACGCCATCGAACATCACCGACGGCATGCCTTCCATGGAGGCATCCATCGGCAGTGGCGTGCCATCGGCAGCCTTGACCGGTGCCGAGGTCGGGCCCAACAGCACGGGGCGGGCGCTCTTGGCCTCCAGCGCCTTCACAACCTTGTCGACGCTGCCAGCATCCACGCCATCGGCAACCAGAATGGCGACCTTGCGCCCACTGATGCCGATCCCACCGGGATGGCTCATCTGGCTCAAGGCCTTTGACTGCGAGGGCTTGCTGCCTTTCACCTTGACCGTGCCGGCCTTGGGCGCCGGCAACCCGAGGTTGGCCGCCACCGCCGCCGCCAGCTTGAGGTCGATGTTGGCAAGGATCTCGTTCACTTCCCGGGCGCGAATCGCCTCGCGCTCGACCTTGCCCAGCTCGAAGCTGTAGGCCTTGATGATGTGCTGCTGCTCCGTCGGGCTCATGCTCTGGAAGAACAGCCGGGCCTGGGAAAAATGATCGCCGAACGACGCGCTGCGCTGGCGGATCTTGTGGGCATCGATACGCTCCTCATAGCTCTCGAAGCCACCGTCCCGCGCGGCGGGCGGCGTCTCCTGCGGCCAGCCGCCATCGATGGAGTTGGGCTCGTAGGCGGCGCGGCCCTTGTCGAGGGTCATTCGATGCATGGCATCGCGCTGGCTGCTGTGGTTGGGGGCGATGGGGCGGTTGATCGGGATCTCATGGAAGTTCGGCCCACCCAGGCGGCTGATCTGGGTGTCGGTGTAGGAGAACAGCCGGCCCTGCAGCAGCGGGTCGTTGCTGAAGTCGATGCCCGGCACGATATGCCCTGGGCAGAAGGCGATCTGTTCGACCTCGGCAAAGAAATTGTCGGGGTTGCGGTCGAGCACCATCCTGCCAAGCGGAGTCACCGGTACCAGCTCTTCGGGGATGAGCTTGGTCGGGTCGAGCAGGTCGAAGTCGAATGTGTGCTCATCGGCTTCAGGGATGATCTGCACACCCAACTCCCACTCCGGATAATGGCCGGTCTCGATGGCCTCCCACAGGTCGCGGCGGTGGTAGTCGGTATCCTTGCCCGCCAGCTTCTGCGCCTCGTCCCACAACACCGAGTGCACCCCCTGGCGCGGCTTCCAGTGGAACTTGACGAAGCTGGCCACGCCCTCGGCGTTGACCAGGCGGAAGGTATGCACGCCAAAGCCTTCCATCATCCGCAAGCTGCGCGGGATGGCGCGGTCGGACATGGCCCACATGACCATGTGCGCCGACTCCGGCACCAGCGAGACGAAGTCCCAGAAGGTGTCGTGGGCCGAGCCGCCGGTGGGCATCTCGTTGTGCGGCTCGGGTTTCACCGCGTGGACGAAGTCGGGAAACTTGATCGCGTCCTGGATGAAGAACACCGGCATGTTGTTGCCGACCAGGTCGAAGTTGCCCTCGTCGGTGTAGAACTTCACCGCGAAGCCCCGCACGTCACGCACCGTGTCGCCCGAGCCGCGTGGCCCCTGCACGGTGGAAAAACGCACGAACACCGGGGTGATCTTCTCGGGATCCTGCAGGAAACCGGCCTTGGTCAGTTCGCCATGGCAGCCGTAGCTCTGGAAATAGCCGTGGGCGCCACAGCCCCGGGCGTGGACGATGCGTTCCGGTATGCGCTCATGGTCGAAGTGGGTGATCTTCTCACGCATGATGAAGTCTTCGAGCAACGAAGGCCCACGGGCGCCGGCCTTGAGGCTGTTCTGGTTGTCGGCGATTCTCACGCCCTGGTTGGTGCGCAGCGCCTGGCCGCTGGCGTCGCTGCGAAAGGCTTCCAGGCTCTGCAACTTGGCGTTGGTGTTGGCCTTGTCGGGGGTTTCGGTGCCCGCGACCGGGCTCGGCTGCGGCGCCTGGGGCTTCTTGCTGGGCATCTTCGGCTCTCCTCATCAGTACTCGGGCTTGTTCAAGTAGATGACTGGGAGGCCGTCGGATGCGTTCAATCGGATTGCCGACCGTCGCGATATGCCGATTGGATTGGAGCATTGCGAAATTAATGCTAAGAACAGGCAGGGGAAAAGGCTAAAATGCGCGACCCCGGCTAACCGCTGACCCAAATTCCATGCGCCCCACAAGGTTCGCTCAGTGATCGAGTTTCAAAATGTCCACAAGACCTACCGCGTCGCCGGTAGGGATATCCCGGCCCTGAACCCGACCAGCCTGACCATCGAAGATGGCCAGGTGTTCGGCCTGATCGGCCACTCCGGTGCCGGCAAGAGCACCATGCTGCGTCTGATCAACCGCCTCGAGGAGCCGTCCGGCGGCAAGATCGTGGTCGACGGCGAGGACGTCACCGCCTTCGACGCCAACCAGCTGCGCCGCTTCCGCCAGCAGGTCGGGATGATCTTCCAGCACTTCAACCTGCTGGCGTCCAAGACCGTCGCCGACAACGTCGCCCTGCCGCTGGTGCTGGCCGGCGAGTTGCCGCGTGGCGAGATCGACAAGCGCGTCACCGAGCTGCTGGCCCGCGTCGGCCTGTCCGAGCACGCGAAGAAGTATCCGGCACAGCTGTCGGGCGGACAGAAGCAGCGCGTCGGCATCGCCCGCGCCTTGTCCACCAACCCGAAGATCCTGCTGTGCGACGAGGCCACCAGCGCCCTCGACCCGCAGACCACCGCCTCGGTGCTGCAACTGCTGGCCGAGATCAACCGCGAGCTGAAGCTGACCATCGTGCTGATCACCCACGAGATGGACGTGATCCGCCGGGTCTGCGACCGCGTGGCGGTGATGGACGCCGGGCAGATCGTCGAGGCCGGCCCGGTGGCCGACGTGTTCCTGCACCCGCAGCACGCCACCACCCGGCGCTTCGTCCAGGAGGACGAGCAGGTCGACGAGAACGAGCAACGCGACGACTTCGCCCATGTGCCGGGCCGCATCGTGCGCCTGACGTTCCAGGGCTGCGCCACCTACGCGCCGCTGCTGGGCACCGTGGCCCGCGAAACCGGTGTCGACTACAGCATTCTGGCCGGACGCATCGACCGCATCAAGGACATTCCCTATGGCCAGCTGACCCTCGCCCTGATCGGCGGAGACATGGACGCGGCATTCGCCCGCTTCACTGCAGCTGACGTACATATGGAGGTACTGCGTTGATGGACGCCCTGAATTTCTTCGCCAACGTCGACTGGGCCGAAATCTGGCTGGCCAGCATCGACACCATGATCATGCTGTTCGGCTCGCTGTTCTTCACCGTGCTGCTGGGCCTGCCGCTGGGCGTGCTGCTGTTCCTCTGCGGGCCGCGGCAGATGTTCGAGCAGAAGGGCGTCTACGCGCTGCTGTCGCTGGTGGTGAACATCCTGCGCTCGCTGCCGTTCATCATCCTGCTGATCGTGATGATCCCGATCACCGTGCTGATCACCGGCACCTCGCTGGGTGTTGCGGGGGCGATTCCTCCGCTGGTGGTGGGGGCCACGCCGTTCTTCGCGCGCCTGGTGGAAACCGCCCTGCGCGAGGTGGATCGCGGCATCATCGAAGCCACCCAGTCGATGGGCGCCACCACCCGCCAGATCATCACCAACGCCTTGCTGCCTGAGGCCCGTCCGGGCATCTTCGCGGCGATCACCGTCACCGCCATCACCCTGGTCTCGTACACCGCCATGGCCGGTGTGGTGGGCGCGGGCGGCCTGGGTGACCTGGCCATCCGCTTCGGCTACCAGCGTTTCCAGACCGACGTGATGGTGGTCACCGTGGTCCTGCTGCTGATCCTGGTGCAGGTGCTGCAGAGCGTCGGTGACAAGCTGGTCGTGCATTTTTCCCGTAAATAACCCCAATGGGGTCGGCCTGGCCGACCCGTTCGGGGGCCGTCGCGGCCCTCACAAGGAGTGATCAATGAAGAAGCTGCTTGCTGTTGTCGCCGCCGTCGCGGCCTTCTCGGCCCACGCCGAGACCCTGACCGTCGCCGCCACCCCGGTGCCGCACGCCGAGATCCTCAAGTTCGTCCAGCCGCAGCTGGCGAAGGAGGGCGTGGAGCTGAAGGTCAAGGAGTTCACCGACTACATCCAGCCGAACGTGCAGGTGGCCGAAAAACGCCTGGACGCCAACTTCTTCCAGCACCAGCCGTACCTGGATGAGTTCAACAAGGCCAAGGGCACCCAGCTGGTCAGCGTTGCCGGCGTGCACCTGGAGCCGCTGGGCGCCTACTCGAGCAAGTACAAGAAGCTCGACGAACTGCCATCCGGCGCCACCGTGGTCATCCCCAACGACGCCACCAACGGCGGCCGTGCCTTGTTGCTGCTGGACAAGGCTGGCGTGATCAAGCTCAAGGACAGCAACAACATCCTGTCGACCGTGAAGGACATCACCGGCAACGACAAGAAGCTGAAATTCCGCGAGCTGGAAGCGGCCACCATTCCACGCGTGCTGACCCAGGTCGACCTGGCGCTGATCAACACCAACTATGCGCTGGAAGCCAAGCTGAACCCGGAGAAGGACGCGCTGGTGATCGAAGGCAGCGATTCGCCCTACGTGAACATCCTGGTGGCGCGTCCGGACAACAAGGACGCCGATGCCATGAAGAAGCTGGCCGCGGCCCTGCACTCGCCTGAGGTGAAGCAGTTCATCACCGAGAAGTACAAGGGCGCGGTGATTCCGGCGTTCTGATCTGACATCCCTGGGGCCGCTCTGCGGCCCATCGCGGCACAAGGCCGCTCCTACAGAGGAATGCAATCTCCTGTAGGAGCGGCCTTGTGCCTGTCTCTTATACACATCTGACGCTGCCGACGAAACGCGGTAGGTGTAGATCTCGGTGGTCGCCGTATCATTAAAAAA